>DAOPJC010000011.1:0-16974 GCA_035399485.1 Bacilli bacterium | reverse complement strand
TTTATTTATTTATATACCCCTTTTTCTCACAATATCACAGCCTTGTGGCATTGCTTTTACTTTAAAACAATAATAAAATTGTTTGTTGTATATAATACCACACAATTATTAAATATTTTGTCGAAATTTGCTAAAATGAATGATTTTATGCTATTTTTTAATATTTTTAAGCAACATATTTATGGTTTACTTATTAAAAGCACATCAAATGATGCGCTTTTAATAAGTAAATGTTTATAAATATGTATCTATATTTATCACATTTTCTTCTTCAAATATTTCTTTTGCTTTATTTATAACTAACTCAGATGGGTTACAATAATAAACAACTAATCTTTTCTTTGCTCTTGTACAACAAACATAAAATATCTTTTCAGTTCTTTTTACTATTGATTCTTTATCTTTTGGCTTAGTAAATAAATATTCAAAATTATATTGATTCCATTTTCCATTATCCAGTATAACTAATACATTATCATATTCCGTACCTTTAACTTTATGCTGAGTTGATAGAGGTGAGCAACCTTCCAAATAATTATACAAATTCTGAAATTGTTGATATTCTATATTTTTAACTCTATTATACAAATATTTATTATTTTTAATAAAATGAACTAATTTATCGTCTTTATAACATAGGTTTAATTTATCCATTAAGTCTATTATAAATCCAATATTATTTTGTTCAAAACTTAACAGAACTTGATTTATTTTTTCTTTCAACATTATCTTGTCTTCTATTTTTGTAATATTAAAATTAACTTTGTTTATAAATTCATTATAATTTTTATTATTATATAAATCAATAATTTCTTGAATTTTAAATAGATGTTTTATTAAATCATCTCTTTTACTTCCTTTCTTATTTTCTTCCTCTACTGTATTCTTTTTATCATCAATTAAGGAATCCTTTGTAAAATAGATTTTTTTTACATCTGTAAATAATTCATCTTTAAGTTCTTCAAAAAGTAATTTATTATCACAATTATTAATTATTTTTTGATATTTATTATTTATATTACTATCCTCTTTTATAATATCATTTACAATTGTTTCAAAAATATCAGAATCATTAATTTCTTTTCTATTTTTATTTAAATAAGATATTATTGAATTTTTTAATTCTATAATAGGATCTTTATCATATATATCATACAAATCCTCAAATCCTGCTTTATGTGCAATTAATCTGTGTGTTAAATTTAGTTCTTTAGATGTTTCTGTGTTGCTCCAATTATCAAATATACTTATACCTTTTAATTCATTGAAATCTAATATATTATTTGAATAAATAAATTTTATATCACCTTCTATTATTTTACCATTTAGCATATTAGGAGCATTACTATCATTTGAAGGTTCTTGAACAACATTATCACTCCTTAGCTTGTTAGCTAAATTAATAATTTTTTGAGGATTTCTCCTGTTTTGCTTTTTTATCACTTCTTTAATTTTGCCATCATTAATATATTTTTGTAAATCTCCAATTCCATTATCATAAATTGATTGCATAGAATCACCAAAAAAGCCTATAATATTTTTTTTATTACTTTCATTAAAATAATTTAAAAATATTTCTATTACTAATGGACTAGTATCTTGATATTCATCAACAAAAATAAAATCATAACAATCTTTAGTAATATCACTTAATAATGCGTACTTTTTATACAGTCTATTTGCTAGTATCTATAATTCATCGTGAGATATTATGCCTTCATTAATTTTTAAATATTCCTTGTATTGTATTCCTTCTTTTAACTGACACAATTTTTCATATGTAATAGTTGAAGTTGTTTTAATAGTGAATTCTTCTTCCGTAATTAATTCATATAATGTTTCTTTTAACTCTTTCTGATAAGTTTTTATATTATCCCACAGAAAATCATGTATTGTAGATACTTTTAAATTATTATTTGAAATTCTACTTTCTATTTCTTTTACGGCTGCATTAGTATACGTAATACAAGCAATTTTAGCCTTTGAATTATTATCCAGAATGGTTTGTATTACTTTAACTAAAGAATAGGTTTTACCTGATCCAGCACCTCCGCTTAATAAAAAATTATTATTTTTTTTTATATGTTCAAGTATTTCATCTAATTCTTCAACCATTTTAATCCCTCCTCAATGTAAGAAGGAATCTTCCAATTAGAATACCTTTCATCACTATTCAATAATATTTCTATAGCAAAAGAAGTTTTTTTATCAATACATTCTTTTCCAAAATCATATGGAGTTTCTATTAAAGATGCAAGCTTATTTTTGTTTTTTAAACTATTAAATTTGTCTACATTTTCAATAATAAATTTACTATTAATGTGAAAAAATGAATCTTCAAAACTTGATGCATTATATTCCTTGTTTAAATCATTTATTTCTTTAGTTTGAAAAACAATTAATAAATTCCCTTTTTCATCTGCTTCCCACTTATTATTTTCATTATGAAAAGTTTTTCTGTTTAAATCAAGGTTAATAAGGTCATCAATACTTTTTATATCATTGAAAAAATAGTTTAATGAGGCATTTGAAGAAAACGTTCCATCTGATACTTTACATTTTTTTGTTTTTTCTTTCAATGTTCCATCTTTATTTTTCTTTTGAATTCCATTTTCGTCAGTATCAGGAATACGATGTGCAGAATCTAAATCAGTTATTATTAAAGATTTTATACCAATAAAATTTAAAAATTTTTCAAATACTTTCGAATAATTACCAACCTCTATTAATGAAATATTTTGCGAACATAGAGCTGTTTCATTTTCACTATTCTTATATTCCAAATCTATTTTTTTCATCATAGCAGGCATTAATATTCTTTCCGTATCTCCCTCAATAAAAATTGCTTTATCCGCAAAAAATAGTTCAGCTCTATTTAAAGTAAGATATTGTTTTAAAAAATTATAGCTTTGATTATTAGTAATTTCATTCTTTCCTCTTTGTGGAGTTTCCTCCTCTTTTAAGTATTCTTTTTCCAAATCTTTTAAATTTTTAGAAATAACTTCGCATTTACTTTTTTTCATTAAATATTTAATATCATTAAATTCACTCTCAGAAACAATATGTGATGAATGCGTTGTTATAATAGTTTGTAGATTAAATCCATTTGTTTTAGCATTACTACTTTTATTTAAAATGTTCTTTATATTTTTTATAAAAATGTATTGCATTTGTGGATGTGTATGGGCTTCAGGTTCTTCAATGAATAAAATGTTAATATCACTTGGTTTTTCTTCTTTTTTATTAGCTTTGTTAAATTCCTTTAATTTTATTTCTATTTCAAATAAAATACTAATCAGATTTAAATATCCTAATCCATTAAAATTCTCTGGTAATGAATATTCACCATTATATGAATATTTAACAATTGTATTTCCTTTTAAAATTTCTTTTTCATCAAGTTTGGATAATACATTTAATACCGTTTCCCCTTCCTTTACTCCACCAAAAATTTTTATGTTATCAGTAACTTCTTTAAATATATTTTCATATATTTTTGTTAAACTCTGATCTGTTTCAGTTAATACATTTTTGAAAGGTTCTAAAAATTCTTCTGATTCTTCGTTATCTTTAATTTTATTGTAATATTTAGATGCGAGAATTGACAATGTTGAATCTGAAGCTTCATTAGTAATATCTCTTCTTGCACTAATAAATTGAAAATTGATTATCTTTTCAATATTAATTTTTCTATTAACAATATCAATATATTCTTCTTCATTAATTAAATTTTTATCATAATCATATGCTATTGATTTTTTACTAATTACAAAATATTTTCTATAATTATCATTCATATATTTATTAAAAATTTCGTTTGAGTTCTGTAATTCATTTAATTTTAAATAATCATTATATTGATTATGCATTTTTTTAATACTTTCAAATGAAGTTGAATATTCAAAATTTAGTATTATTTTATTGTTATCAGGGTTTAAATCCATTATTAGACTACTAATGTTAGATAAATTATCATCTCTTGAATATTCAATGAACAATTTCATTTTGATTCCTACATTTTCATATTTTTCTTCTTGTTTAAAATTTGTATTAATCGAATATAATTCATTCTTAAACTCTAAATTAAAATCATCATATACAAATTCATTTTTATTAGATATAAATTTTTGTATACAAGTTATGAGTGAAGTTTTTCCACAATTATTTTTACCTATCACTAACGAAAGATTATCTTCCAAATCTATATTAAATTCTTTTAATAATCTAAAATTATTTATTTTTATTTTTTTTAATTTCATTATTATCTCCTTCAAATTTATCTTTAAATATAAAAAGCACAATAAAATATTTATTGTGCCAACATATTTATCAATGATTCATAACTATCTACTACATCATATTTTACAACATCATTACATAAACAACTAAAATGTTTTCTAGCACACTCAATTTTTGCTTTTTCTATATCTCTTAATTCCATTGAGTCCATACTTCCTTTTGTTTCTGCTATAAAATACACATATTTAAAGTTTTCATTATCAAATACTATTGCCCAATCTGGATTATAATTACCAACAGGTGTTGGTATTTTAAATCCATTTGGTAGTTTTGCATAAACTGTTACTTCTCCTGTTTCTAATTTTTTTGCAAAATTAACTTCATTTTTCGAGTCAGTAACAAGGAAATCATAAATATGTTTCTTAACATCTATTGCATTTTCGCCTAATTCTCCTCTTACATTATTAAGAGTAAAAATATCATTACTAAATTTTTGCTCTGTTTTATGATATGTAATACCTTCAATAACAGTAGTTGCTTTTTCATCATTAATAAGTTTTGAAGTTTTTCTTAAAAACTCTTCTGGATTATATTTAAAAATTTCGAATTTTTGAGGATTAATTTTTTCAAGTATAATTATAATAGTTTTTCTAGTTAATCCTGTATCTCTTGTTAACTCTCCAATTAAATCATATTTTATTTGTGAGGGTGAAAAATCATTAACCACTTCAACTTTATCAGAAGATTCTTTCATAGACTCTTTACTATTAATAGATACTGCTGAAATATTTTCTTTTTGAGAACCTTCAGTAATTCTTACTTTCATTTTATTTATATTCAGTTTTAAATCTATAGCAGTAACTGCTTTTTGAATCAACTCATCTGTATCAAAAGATACTTCGTAAATTGTTTTAATATTAATTTTATTCCATAAGTCTTGAAATTCTTTTTTCATAAAGTTTGCATTTGGAGTTAATGATTTTATATTTTCTCTTCTTTCGTCAGATACAAGTTTTGTATTATTAGATGAATATAATCTTTTCATTAGATTAGCAAATTCTTCCTTATAATTTTCAAGCTCTGGCATAACTTCTAATTTATCATTTTCCATATCTTCAACAAATTTATCGGTTATTTTAGAATTATCATTTATGTCTATATATCCTTTTTGAGCATTAAAGACTAATAATTTATTGTATGCAGAATTGTCAAATACATATTTATCACCATTTTCATTTATTAATACTTTATCAATAAAGTTCTCTTGAACAAAATTCTTTGGTCTAGACGATAGATTTTCTGCCATTTCTGATTGTAATGCTTTCGCAAAACTATCATAAGATTCACTAGCTACAACAGTTAAAGTATTTATATTATGAAAATTATTTTCTAATGTTTTATAATCCATTCTGTCTCCGTCATTATTAACGCAAATACGAAGACCTCTTCCTATTTCTTGTCTTTTACTTATCTCTGAATTACTATGTTTTAAAGTACATATTTGGAATATATTTGGGTTATCCCAACCTTCACGTAGAGCTGAATGTGAAAATATAAATCTTACTGGTTCAGTTAAACTTAATAATCTTTCTTTATCTTTCATTATTAAGTCATAAGCACCTTCATCAAAACTTAAATATTCTTTTTTATCATTTATTGAAGGATCAACTTCATGTCCCTTTTTATCTATTGAAAAATATCCAGCGTGAATTTTTCCTGTGTTAAATGAATCTAAATATTTCATATAATCTTCATCTAATAATGTTCTATAATCATTGATTGCATTGTTATATTCCTCTTCAAAAATTTTTGCATAATCACCTTTTAAAGCAGAACCACCCTCATAATATTTATATTTAGCAACTTCATCTATAAAGAATAAAGATAAAACTTTAATTCCTTGATGAAATAATTCTTTTTCTTTTTCTAAGTGAGTTCTAATAGTTTCTCTTATTTGAATTCTTATTATATGTGATTCATCAACATCGCCAACTGCTTGTCCTACAGATATTTCTTTTCCGTTAGTAAAAAATACTTTATCATATTGGTCGTATCTACCATCAATTTCACTTATAACATATCCTTTATATGGTGTTAATCCACCAGATTTAGAGAATAAATCATCTCCTGCTTTAACTTTAATTAATCTTCTTGAAACACCTGATGATGATTTTACTTCTATTTCTAATCTTGCTTCTGGATCATGTTTTTTACTTATATCTACACTATCTAAAAATAAATAAGTGTTTTCTGATTTATTATTTAAAATTTCAATACCTTTAACATTTATTTTTTTAACAAGTTTTTGATTGTATGCATCTATTGCATCTAATCTATAAACTTTATTATATTCTTTTCCTTTTTTATGTGTAGCAGAATATCTAATAGTAATTAAAGGTTTAAATTCTTCAAATAAGCTTTCAGTTTTATCTCCAAACTTTTGTGGCTCATCAACTATTAAAACCGGTTTAACACTTTTAATAACATCAATCGGTCTTCTTGACTGTAATTCATCAAGTTCTTCATAAATTCTTCTATTGGCACTATTTTTTGCATTAAATGCTTGATAATTAATTATCATAACTTGAATAGAATCATCAGAAGCAAATGTGTTTATATTTGCAATATTAGAACTATTTGAAGAATTATAAACAAAGAATCTAATCTTTTTATGATATACTTCCTGAAAATAGTCTTGTGTTATCTCAAATGATTTTTGAACACCTTCACGAATTGCTATTGATGGAACCATTACAATAAACTTGCTCCATCCATAATTATTATTTAATTCATACATTGTTTTAATATATGTAAAAGTTTTACCAGTACCAGTTTCCATTTCTATTGTAAAATCATTTAAACTAGCATTATCTGTATAGTTAATATCATTCAATCTTTGAACATTTCTTATATTTGTTCTTCTTTCACTTTCAGTAAGTGTGATTGGATGATTACCAAAAGATATAACTTCTATATCTTCTTTTTTTTCAAATAATGAGCCTTTATCAGTTATTTTAGTATATCTAGCAAGTAAGTCTTTTCTACTTCCTTTTTCTTGTCCTAAAAAACAATTAACAACTGACATTACTGCGTCATCTTGGTATTGCTGTTGTTTAAACTTTAATTTCATCATCAATCACCTCTCTTATAAAATACTAATTTCAGTATCTGGAGAAAGTTTTTTGAATTTCTCCATTAAATTTATTTTATCATTATCTAATTTAAATGATTCATCTTTAAATACAACTTTAAATGGATCACATTTTGCTATCTCGTCAACTATATCTAAATCTATATGATTATCAAAACAAGCAACTAATGAACTATCATCTACATAATACACTTTATTATTATTAATTGTTCTTTCTTTTATGCTCAAATCCAATGGTAATCCTAAATCTAAAATCACTTGTGTTAATAAATCGTCATTAGTTCTATCTTCTTTTATATTTGATTCAAACAATCTTAATTGGTCTTGATTAATATCATTAGGTTTATAAAAAATATCTTTCATATTAGAAGAATCCACTTTATATACTCTGAATCCATAGTCAATATCAGCATTAGTATCTTCTTTAATTTTCTTTGCAGCTCTTCGAATTCTTTCTTCTCCAATATCACAAATAGTTTTATATCCATTTTTATATGCTTCGCTTGCTTCATCACATTTTTCCGGTAATTGAACAGTAATAAAATTTCTATTTCCTTTATCTTCTGCATTTAACATCATTACAGCATGTGCTGTTGTAGCACTTCCACTAAAATAATCTAATATTTTTGCATTCTTATTTGCAGTCAATTTTAAAATATCATGCATTAAATAAACAGATTTTGGAAAATCAAATGTTTTAATGCCTAATAATTGATCCAAAATTTTAGTTCCAAAGTGAAATCCATGATATTTTTTGTCAATCCAATGAGTTTTTATAACTTGGTCTTCTCTTAATTTTTCATATATAACAATTTTATCAAGTTCTTTCTTAGCAAGAATATCACCATTACGATATCTTTCTATCATTGTTTCTGGAGTTGTCTTCCATGTTCTTTCTTGTCCACTCGATGTTATTGGAAATACTGCAATAGAATTGTCGAATTCTTTTAAACTCATTTTGTTTGTTGAAATATCCACATAAATAGGATACCAAAAAGCTGGTTTTTCTTCTCTCGAACTATAATGTCCATCAGATAACCTAATAAAGTTCTTTAATTTATAATTTCCTTTTTCATCGCTTTCACTAAATTCTAATGCCAATTTCTCATCTAAAACAACTTTTTGTAGTTTTGCTTGTTCATTATCTTTTGCATACACAATCATATATTCATGACTTGGTCCAAAAAACTTGGCCTGATTTCTTCCCTCGGGTTTATGCACTACAGCAATAATTCCTAATCTATTTTGCTCACCAAATATTTCATCACACATCAATCCAGTATCAAACAATTCATTATGATCTATTGCAATTACAAATATGCCATCATCTTTCAAGAGATTTCTTGATGATTTTATTCGCGAATACATCATTGAAAGCCAGTCACTATGAAATCTTCCATTAGATTGAGTATTAGATTGCATTTTATATTCACGGTCGTATTGTCCAGATTGTTCTAAATATTCAATTTCCTCACTTGAAAAATCATTATTATAAATCATATCCGTTCCTGTATTATAAGGAGGATCTATATATATTACATCAATTTTCTTTAAATATGATTCTTGTAATATTTTCAAAGTTTCTAAATTATCACCTTCAATATAAACATTTTTAGTTGTACTATAATTAATAGATTTGTTAAACTGAGGTCTTAATGTAGAAGTAATTGCTATATTAGAATCAATTATTGCTTGTTTTTTACCAGGCCAAGTTAGTTGATATCTTTCTTTTGTTTCATCATCTATTACATTATTAAATTCTTGTTTTAAAACATTAAAATCTACTGATTTTCCTTCGGCTGTATGTTTTATTGCCTCAGGAAAATTTTTTTCGATTATGCTAATGTTATTATCTATATTATTACATTCTTTCATATCTATTTTCATAACATTCTCCTTATAAAATACTAATTTCGGTATCTGGAGAAAGTTTTTTGAATTTCTCCATTAAATTTATTTTATCATTATCTAATTTAAATGATTCATCTTTAAATACAACTTTAAATGGATCACATTTTGCTATCTCGTCAACTATATCTAAATCTATATGATTATCAAAACAAGCAACTAATGAACTATCATCTACATAATACACTTTATTATTATTAATTGTTCTTTCTTTTATGCTCAAATCCAATGGTAATCCTAAATCTAAAATCACTTGTGTTAATAAATCGTCATTAGTTCTATCTTCTTTTATATTTGATTCAAACAATCTTAATTGGTCTTGATTTATATCATTAGGTTTGTAGAAAACATCTTTCATATTTGAGGAATCAATCTTATATACTCTAAATCCATAATCAATATCAGCATTAGTATCTTCTTTTATTTTCTTTCCAGATTTGTTAATCCTTGATTCGCCTATATCACATATTGTTTCATATCCGTTTTTATATGCATTAGATTCAACATCACATTTTTCTGCCAATTGTATCATTATATATTTTATTTTCTTTTTATGTTTCGCATTGTATTCCATAACAGCTTGTGCTGTTGTTGCTGAACCAGAGAAAAAATCCATTACTAAATCATTATCACTTTTTATAGTTAAATCAAGTATTTTTGTTATTAAACTTACAGGTTTTGGAGTATCAAAAGTTGAACAATTCATAAGTAAATCTAATTCTTTCTTTGCCGTTTGAGTATGACCAACTTCGTCAAATGTCCATAGAGTTTGAGGAGTCTTACCATCTTTTACTTCTGAAAGAAATTTTTTTACTCTTGGTCTCGAATTTGGTGTTGCAAAATAAATTCTATTATCATTAAGTAAGTTATTATATGTTTCTTTAGAATACGCCCAATATCTACCTTCTGGAGGATAAACTATTTCACCAGAGGGAGTCTCAATACCATATTTTAATGCTTGGCTACCACTTTTTGCTTGTGCTGCAACAGAAGACCACCTGCCTCTAGAATCATTGTCTATATTTTTATAGGATGCATTCATTTTATCATTTCTAGGTTCTTGATTTGGTGACCAAATACTTTTGTTTTTAGCATATACAATAATATTTTCTGTATTGCTTGAAAACCATTGTACATCATTAGAAACGGAATAACGCATTTGCCATATTATGTTAGCAACAAAATTGCTTTCTCCAAATATCTCGTCACAAACACATAACAAATTTTTAAGTTCATTATCATCAATGCTTATAAACATTACCCCATCATCTGTCAAGAGATTTCTGGCTAATTTAATTCTTGAATATATCATAGATAACCAGTCACTATGAAATTTACCATTAGATTGTCTATTCGATACTAATCTATTACCTTCTTCATCAATTTGTCCGGATTCAATTAATTCATCCTTTGTATTTTTGCGATAATCATCATTGTAAATAAAATCATTCCCTGTATTATATGGAGGATCAATATAAATTACTTTTACTTTGTTTAAATAAGATTCTTGTAATATTTTTAGACTTTCTAAATTATCTCCCTCAATATAAATGTTTTTTGTATTTTCAAAGTCAATCGATTTTGCTTTTATTGGTCTTAATGTTGATTTTGTGGGAGTGTTAACATTTATAATAGTTTCAATTTTACCTGGCCAAGTTAATTGATATTTTTCTTTATAATCATCAGAAACATTTTTTGATAATTCCTGCTTTAATAAATCAAAATCAATTCGTTTATTATTATCTTTATTTATTACAATATTCGGCAATATTTGTTCTAGTTTATCTATAAGTGTTATGTCTAAACTTTTTGACTCCATATCTAGTTTATCCATTTAATAACTCCTCCATTTCATTCTCTAACTTTCTTAATTCCTGATTAAGTTCTACTTTTTTATTAAATTGTTTTTCGCTTCGTACTTTATTTTTTAAAGCTTCAATTTGTTTTTCTAATACATTTTTTCTAGTATTGTCTTGAATAACTTTTTCAAAATGTTTTTCATTATCTTGTTCTTTGATTATTATTCTAACAATATTTTGGTATATTGTTTCCAAATCAAATCCTTTAAATTCTATAACTGTATTATCATTCCATTCAGTATAATAATTATTTTCAGCACTAATTGAATAACAAATATCACTATTCCATTTTAACACAAAAAGTATCTTATATGGTATTGCTTTACTAATTATTTTAATTACATTTTTAGGAATCTTTTTTGCTTTTAAATCTATTTGAAATATTTCAATTTCTTCTACATTATCAGTTTTATTACTCTTAAATGTATCTTCAGATATTTTATATAACCAAGTTATTTTATCAACAATATCAACAAATTCGTCTTTTACTAATGTAGCTACATTTAATTTTTCATAAAATGTTTTCTTTGGTATAAATTTATTTACTATACAATCTTTTGGCAAATCAAACATCTAAACCACCACCATAAATGAAATTAATTCAAAATCATCTAATCCGTTTATATCATTTTCTAACATTGTAGTTCCACCTTTTCTAAATAAACTATCAATGTCATTTTCCGCTTTAATATTTATAATTGAACTAATTACTTCATTCAAAAGTAAAGAGTATGAACTCATATCTTTTCCATCATCAGTTTTGTCATTAAATAATTCATACGCCTTTTTGATAGGTTCTTCATTATCTTTTGATACCAATCTTAATAAATCCAATGTATTTTTAACATTTAAATGATTGGATATTATTTCTCCATCATCTTTAATATAAACCATATAAAATGGATGTAATTGATTCATATTATCAATATTTATTCCATTATCTATATTCTTCAATATATAGATAACACCTTTTTCTATTCCTTTATTTTTATCTTCTAATACAACAGAATGCATTCCATTTGGAACTTTACTTAAATCTCCATTGTGTTTTATATACTCGACTAAATCCATTCTAAAGTCATTTAATCCTAAATCAGTTATTGAAATACCTGTATTCATATCTTCTAAGTCCACAACTTCTTCTTGGAGTTTCTTCAGTTGTTCTTTTCTATATTCCATATCGCTAGATTTATTTGTTAATACATTATCTTCTCCTGTACCAGAAATATCCAACATCAGCATTCTATTTTCTACTCTATTTTTTAAGTTAATATAATCGTCCAAATTCATATTTGGCCAAAAGTTAACTAATTGAATCACTTTGTTATCTGAACCAATTCTATCTACACGACCAAATCTTTGAATAATTCTAACAGGATTCCAATGAATATCATAATTAACTAAATAGTCACAATCTTGTAAATTTTGTCCTTCACTAATACAGTCAGTAGCAATTAATACTTCTATTTCTTCTGTTGCACTAGGATCAATTAATTCTCTATGTTTAGACTTTGGAGAAAAATATGTAAGTAAGTTATTAAATTCTTTACTTATACTTAAACTACATTCATTCGTTCCACTACCTGTTATCTTTACAGTATCTAAGTTATATTTTTGTTTTAATAAAAGTGCTAAATTCTTATATAAATAATGTGCTGTATCTGCAAAAGCGCTAAATATAATTACTTTTTTATTATTTGAATTAATTGGATTTTCTTGCTTTTTCCCAATCAACTTTATTAATTCTTGTAACTTTAAATCATGATCTGGTGTAATTTTATTCATTTCATTACATAAGTCATTCAAAATATAAACATCTGCTAGTAAATCTTCTTTCCAACCAATTGTATTCATGTCTTTTAAATCTATTTTAACTTTTTTACCAATGCTAAATTCATCATCCATCAAATCTTCAACATTCTCATCTGTATCATAGTTTGTTACTTCTATGTCATCATAAGATTCTGATACTCCATTATTTTCAAAGTTTTCAATTGACATTAGAATAACATTTACTTGATTTCTAACATTATTAAGAGTAATTCTAAATGAATCAACAGAACTTTCCAATCTTTTTAAGAAATTAATTCTCATAAGAATTTTCAAACTTCTTTCACGATCTCTTTGTTTGAAACTAGACTGTCCTTCCTTAACTGTAATGTCATATTTATCCTCATAATATTTCATTTTGTTTTCTAAAATATAATCAAATGGTGCATAAACACTCATATTTAATCTCATTAGTGTTTCAGATATTTCTTTAATTGTCATAAAATTATCTAAATCAGTAATTTCGGAAGTAACGCTAATTGGTTTTAACCTTTCAGGAAACTTTCCTATTTCAGCCATATTATAATATTTTTCAATATGTTTTCTACTTCTTGCAATTGTTACACTATCTAATAATTTAAAAAAGTCAAAATTAGTATTTAATCTTTTTAATAATTCAGAACTTGTTCTATCTTCTGGTTCTAGTTTTGACCATTCGTTAAAAGCACTTTGAGCATTTTTTAAAATTGTATCTATTGATTTTGTATTACTGATTTTATCATCTATTTTATCAGTGTTTCCTTCATAAGCAAGTGCCAATTGATTTTTCAAATCAAGAAATTTATTATTTACAGGTGTTGCAGATAACATTAATACTTTTGTTTTAACTCCTGCTTTCATTACTTCATTCATTAATCTATCATATCTTGTTTCTCTGTCTTTTCTAGCACTATTGTTTCTGAAATTATGAGATTCATCTATTACAACTAAATCATAATTGCCCCAATTAACCCTACTTAAATCAATCCCATTAGATTTACCTTTTTTTCTAGATAAATCAGTATGAAATAAAACATCGTAATTAAATCTATCTTCTTGTAAAATATTATCTTTATAATTTGTTTTATATGTATTCCAGTTTTCGCTCAACTTTTTTGGACATAATACTAATACACTTTTATTTCTTTCTTGATAATATTTAACAACAGCTAATGCAGTAAAAGTTTTACCTAAACCAACACTGTCTGCCAAAATACACCCATTATGTCTTTCAAGTTTATTAATTATACCTAAAACAGCATCTTTTTGAAAATCATATAATGTATTCCATATTATTGAATTCTTAAATCCTGTCTTTTCATTTGCTAATTCATCTTCAGAAATATCTTCTAGAAATTCATTAAATATATTATATAAAGTAACATAATAAACAAATTCCGGAGAATTTTCCTTATACAAATCGGATATAAAGTTAATAACATCTTTAGTTATATCTTTAAAGTTAGTTTCATCATTCCATAATTCTTCAAAAGATTTCATATAAAATTTTGTCATTTCATAGTCATCATCAACTTTCGTTACTGGAGTAAATAGTGAATTTCCTTTTTCATAACCAAATCCCACTGTATTAAATTGTTCAACATTTAAATACGTACAACTATTATTTTTATTAAATAATCCGTTTGAACTATTTTCAACATTCATAAATTTGTTTATAGGATTAAAGTTAACATTACTTTTAAATTTAACTTTTTTTTCAATCCAATTTGCACATTCTTTTGCTATTGCTTTTCCATTCAATTCATTTTTCAATTTAACTTCAAATTCAGACCCATTTATCGCCTTTTCTCTGTTATGCAAATCAATTTCAAATTCTCTAGATTCTTTTTTACTTGAAACAGCACTCACAAAAGTTGGATCAGTAAAAATAAAATGTAATGATTCTATTTTTTGTAATTCTTTTTTTAAACTATCAAATCCATACATTGAAAAAATCGAAGCACAAATTTGTATTTTTGAATTTGATTTTATTGTTGATTTTAAATCATCACCTAATTTATTAAATTTATTATCTATTACTTTCATAAAATACGTCCTTTTCTTTCTTAGTTTTATTAAATGATTAAAATATTTTTAAATTGTATTAACAAGAAAATTATATTTAATATTATAACACATAATCATTATTTTTTCTAATGTTTAGCTTAAAAAAAATAATTATCGGAAAAGAATTTTTATTAATGTATATATTAACAAGTTTTAGTGGTATTAATATTAAATCAAATAACCTTTATAATTTATATATTGATAAGTTTTAAATTAATAAACTATATATAAAGGTGGTATGATTATGGAATCAATGAAGTTAATTGGACTAAATACAAAATGGTATAGATATCAAAAAGGTATAACTCAAGAAAAATATGCAGATATTACAGGTTTCAAAATGGCTTATATAAGTGTAATCGAAAATGGTGATGCAAATCTTACTTGCAAAAATATTGATAACATTGCAAAATCATTCAATATTACACCACAAGAATTATTTGATGAAAGCACCGCTGCTAAAGCTAAAAAACTTCCTCAAAGAGTTGATATGTATAAAAAATAGGATCTATTTTTAAATAGTTCCTATTTTTATTGGGAATATGTCTATTACTTTTAGTCTGTCTTTTTCTATCTTGTCTATAGTTACTTTTATTAAATATTCGCAATCTTCATCATCAAATTGTTTTATAGGTTGTTCTGATGTTATTTCTTCTAATATATCGAATATATCAACATTATAAAGTTTATTTTCTCTATACAATAGTAAAACTCTTTGACACATTTTTTTAGACAACAATTCTAGAATTTTTTTATTTTTTATTTTGCTTATATTTCTATCTTCATTAATCATAGAATTAAATTCTTCTTCAGATACGAAAACCCATTTTCCATTTGGACAAACATATAAATCTAAAGGTATAAATTTTGTCACTTTAAAAAGTATAGTATTTTTATACAAATTATATTTTTTATTTACTCTTTCTTCAACTAATATATTGAAGCTTTTATTAACTTCTATTTTATTTTTATATAATTGCATTAATTCATTTAGTATTCTTTTTGCTTCATAATTTATAGCATTATTAATCTTATTACTCACTTCAAAACTTTTCATATTCACAACCTCCAATATTTAATTATAACTTATTAACATATATTTTAACAAGTTATCAAATTATAACACTATATAAAATTTAAGTCAACCGATATCGGTGCATATTTTAAGCCGATATCTGCTATCATTTATTTAACAATGGAGGTGTTTATATGTTATTTAAGGAAGCAACAAGTCAAAGAATATTAGAATTATGCGATAAATACGGCTATACTCCAAATAAACTTGCTGAAATATCTGCTATCGCTCCATCAACTTTAAGAGCTACGATTTCTAATACAGTTGATAATCCTAGTTCTTATATAATTTATAAAATATGCAAAACATTAAAAATAGAATTGAAGGAATTTTATGATTCGGAGTTATTTAATATCAATAAAATAGATGACTAATCTTTTTATTTTATATGTATGGCTATTTCTTTTATGAAATAGCCTTTTTTTAATTTGTTTGAAAATAATTAAATTGTGAAGTCTTACTAAACTCATAAGCACTCCATAAATCTGTTTGTCCAGAACCTGGATCAACCATAATAACATTATTTCCATTTATTCCAGTTATAGCGACCCAATGTTGATTACCAGGTGTTGCTCCTTTTACCTCTGCAGTAATATAATAGCCGCCATTGAAATATTGATTAATTAATGCCAATTTTTCACTTCGAGATTTATTTTTTAAATCTACTTTGCCAACATATTTAAAATTTGGTACTGCTTTGTTTACTGCTGCATATTGTAAATTACCACCACTATCAAATCCATTATTCTTATTTAATGCCTCTACAAAAGTTCCTGGGTTAAACGGATTAATAGTTGTATTTGCTCCTGATTTTTCTATTAATATAGCAATAGATGTTACAAGACAGCCAATATTTCCTATTGTAC
>DAOPJC010000010.1:0-17692 GCA_035399485.1 Bacilli bacterium | reverse complement strand
GTAGGAGGCAAGTATGAAGAAGGAAAAAGGATTTACATTAATAGAATTATTAGCAGTAATATTAATACTAGCAGCAATCGCATTAATTGCGATACCAGTAGTAACTAATATAATAGAAGATGCAAAAAAGAATGCATTAAAAGATAGCGCATACGGTGTATTAGAAGCAGCTAATTTATATTATGCAAAAAAAAGGTGATTTAGATGAAGCAAAGGAATTTACATTAAGTAATGGTAAATTTACTTCAGAAAGTGAAAAATTAGCAATACAAGGTAAATTAGATGGTGCAGGAACATTAATAATAGGAAAAAATGGTAATTTAACACTATGCATGAATGATGGAAATAGATATGCATATAAGAATTATAATACTGATACAGTAATAGTAGGTAAAGGCGATACTTGCCATGTAGAAAAGAATATTCTTGTTAATGAATATGCAACTTATCTAGCAAGTGAAGGATTATCAGTGGCTGGATATTATACAAAAGAAGATATTGATAATTTGTTTAAAGTTCAAAAGATTGATATATCAGATATTACATATAATAATACATATGTGGATTCTTCTGGTAATAATACAATAATAAGAATTACTAGAAGTGGTAATTTAGTAACAATGTGTTTTGATATAAAAATAAAAGCAACTATACCTAATAGCCAAACAGCATTGGTATATAATTTACCAAAAACTGCAAATGATGGTTTTGTATTTTTAGCTGCTGATGATGCAGCATTAAAGGTAAAAATGGGTTTAATGGATGATAATACTTTATATGTCTATTGGAATGGTGATGCAATACCAGCCGGAAGAAAAATTCAAGGAAGTGTTACTTATGTAGCAAAATAAAAAAAGGTTTTAAATAAAACCTTTTTTTTATTAACCTCTATTGTAGAATTCAACGATTAATGCTTCATTAATTTCAGCATTTAATTCATTACGTTCAGGTAATCTTACATAAGTACCAGCCATTTTAGCTTCATCAAATGTAACGAATTCAACTCTTTTTTGTAAAGATTCAAGTGAAGCTTTAACAACTACTAAATCCTTACCTGGTTTAATTGAAATAACATCTCCAACTTTACAAGTGTATGATGGAATATCAACTTTTTTACCATTAACTGTAATATGACCATGGTTTACTAATTGTCTAGCACCATTTCTAGTAGTAGCGAAACCTATTCTATATACTAAATTATCTAAACGACTTTCTAGTAATCTTAAGAAGTTTTCACCATGAACACCTTTCATTTTTCCAGCTAAATCAAATGTTTTTCTGAATTGTTTTTCATTAACTCCATACATAAATCTAACTTTTTGTTTTTCAGTTAATTGAATACCATAGTTTGAAGCTTTTTTAGCTCTTTTTTGTCCATGTTGACCAGGAACATAAGCTTTTTTAGCTAATTCTTTACCAGTTTCTGTAATAGAAAAACCAACACGACGAGCACGTCTGAATGTTGAACCAGTATATCTTGACATAATCTTTCCTCCTCTAAAATATATTAAGTTTCTTAGAGTTATTTAGTCAAATTATAGGGTGTTCTATTTTAATATCTTCGCTTTGCAGCATAAGTTACACAATAAACCCTAAAGGTAATAAACACGTTATAATTTTCTAAATGTGCTGCTAAGTAAACTTGCAATGTTAATTATATATATTTTAACTTTAAAAGTCAATAGTTTTCCTTTTATTTATTAAGGTTTTTTTGAAAAATAATGAATATTTTTAAATATATTTTGTATAATATTGTTGATAATATGTTTTAATGAAAAAAATTGATATAATATATTAAAAATGTACAAAAAATGTCGAATTTATGATATCATTATAATAGCGAGGTGAATATATATATGGATGAAGTAACTTTACTTGGAATTACGCTTACTGGAATAGCCATGGTTTCTGTTATAGTTGTTCTATATGTAATACGAGCTATTAAGAATAAGAATTTTAAAAAAGAATTACAAGATTTAGATATAGAAAAGAATAAAATAGATAGTACACCAATAGTACCTGAACTTGCTAAAATTGAATCATATTTAGAAAATGAAAAATTAAGTATAATGTATAATGAATGGAAAAATCGTTTAGAAGATATTAAGGAAGTTCAAATACCTAGAATAACTGATATGCTTTTGGAAGCAGATTATACTTTATCACAAATGGATTATAAATCTACATTATGTAAATTAGCAAAATTAGAAATGGAAATATATAAAGTAAGAACAAATGCTGAATTCTTACTTAGTGAAATTCAAGAAGTAACAACTAGTGAAGAAAGAAATAGAGCAAACATTACTAGATTAAAAACTGAATATCGTGAGTTATATCAAAAATTTATAGATACTAAAACTGACTTTGGTTCTATTGTAGATCCAGTAAAATTACAATTTGAAAATATAGCTAAAAGATTTGAAGATTTTGAAAGAATTATTGATGATAATCAAATTCAAGAACTTAATAAATTAGTTAACTCAATAGAAGAAATGTTAAAACATATGACAATTGTTTTAGATGAAATGCCAACAATTGTATTAATGGGTAATAATATATTACCAAGTAAGATTAAAGAAGTACAAAATGCTTATGATGTTTTAGTAAGAGAAGGATATCCTTTAGATTATTTAAATGTTGAATATAATATAGAAGAAGCTAATAAAAAAATAAGTGATATTATGGATAGAGCTAAAATACTTAATATGGAAGATAGTGTTTTAGAATTAAAAGTTTTATTAGGATATTTTGATGGATTATTCAATGATTTTGAAAAAGAAAAAGTAGATCGTAAAGTATATGAAGAAACAAATAAAGCTTTCTCTAAAAAAATAGGTAGCATCAATAAATTAGTTGATGATATATTTAAACAATTAGAAGAAATAATAAATGTTTATAATTTAAATGAACAAGATATTACATTACTTCATAAAATTAAAGATGAATTAGAAAAATTAAATAGTGATTATAAATTATTAATGGATCATACTGGTAATAATGCCTTTGCTTTTTCTAAATTACTAAAAGAAATAGAATTGTTAGTAGTTAGATTATCCGCAATTGAAGAAAGCTTAGATTCAACTTTAGATACTATTGGTAGTATGAAAGATGATGAAGTAAGAGCAAGACAACAATTAGATGAAGTAAAAGAAATATTAAAACAAGCAAAAGCTAAAATAAGAGAATTTAATTTTCCTGTTATACCAAAGAGTTATTTTGTAGAATTACAAGAAGCTCAAAGTGCAATTAAAGATATTGTATTAGAATTAGATAAAAAACCAATTACAATTAGTGTTTTAAATACTCGTGTTGATACAGCAAGAGATTTAGGCTTAAAGTTATTAAGTAAAACAAAAGAAATAGTGAAATGTGCTAAGTTTGCTGAAATGGCAATTGTATATGGAAATAGATATAGATCTAGTGTTGAAGAATTAGACAAGAATTTAGCTTATTCAGAGATTATGTTCTTTAAAGGAGAATATCAAAAATCTCTTGAATTATCTATTAATTGTTTAAACAGAGTTGAACCAGGAATATATGATAAATTACTAACTTATTATAGTAAATAATAATAAAAATAATATCTTCTAGATATTATTTTTTATATATGCTATAATACACATGTTTTGGAGGAATGAAGATGGATAAATTAATATTAATTAAATATGGTGAATTAACTACAAAGAAAGAAAATAGAAAAGTTTTTATTAAAAAGTTAGTTCAAAATATAAAAAATTTATTAAAAAAATATAATATAACAATAAAATATGATAGAGTTCGTATGTATATTGAAGTTGATAATAAAGATATTAATGAGGTTGCTAATAAATTAAGTAAAATTTTTGGTATTCATAGTATAGTTATATGTAATAAAGTGGATAATAATATTGATAATATAAAAAATAAAGTATTAGAAGTTTTAAAAGATGAAAAATTTAATACTTTTAAAGTAGAAACTAAACGTGCTGATAAAGATTTTGAAATTCATTCAATGGATTTTAATAATCTAATAGGTGGTTTAGTACTTAAAAATTTTTCATGCAAAGTAGATGTTCATAATCCAGAGTTAACTATTCACATAGAAATAAGAAGAGAAGGAACTTTCATATATACTAATGAAATAAATGGAAATGGCGGATATCCAGTTGGCGTTCAAGGAAAAGGTTTATTAATGCTATCAGGTGGAATAGATTCACCAGTAGCAGGATATCTTGCATTAAAACGTGGAGTAAATGTTGAATGCTTATATTTTGAATCAATTCCACATACAAGCATTGAAGCAAGAAATAAAGTTATTAAATTAGCTAGTATAATTAATGAATATTCAGGAAACATAAGAGTTCATATAGTTCCTTTTACTAAAATACAAGAAAGTATATATGAGCATTGTCCTTCTAATTATATGATAACCATAATGCGTAGAATGATGTATCGAATTGCAACTTTGTATGCACAAAAAATTGGTTGTGATATTATCATAAATGGCGAAAGTGTAGGACAAGTAGCAAGTCAAACTACAACAAGTATGGGTGTTATTAATAATGTAACAAATATGCCAATAATTAGACCAGTAGCATGTATGGATAAATTAGAAATAATTGATATTGCTAAAAAGATAGATACTTATGAAACAAGTATTTTACCTTTTGAAGATTGTTGTACAATCTTCTTGCCAAGACATCCAGTTATTAATCCTAAATTAGATAAATGTATTAAATATGAAGAAAACTTTGATTTTAATACTTTAATCGATGAATGTATTGATAATATAAATGTTGTTACTGATTTAGATGGTGAATCATTTGATGATTTGCTATAAATTACCAATAATAATTATGTATTAATTTACCAAATGTACACAATATATTAGTGTACAGGAGGTGAAAATAATGAATAATAAAGCACAAAGTCGTTTCGTTGTACCAGGAGCTAAACAAGCTATTGATAAAATGAAATATGAAATAGCTAGTGAATTAGGAGTTACAATGGGTCCTGATGCTACTAGTAGAGCTAATGGTTCAGTTGGTGGAGAAATTACTAAAAGATTAGTTCGTATGGGTGAACAAAATTTAGGTGGTTCTGCTAATTACCAATCAAAATAAATGAAAATGGACAGTTGAATTACTGTCTTTTTTTAGTATTATGATAATATTATTGGAGATAATAATATTAAGGTGGTGAGTTTTATGAATAACAAATTAATCGTACCAGGTTCTAAAGAAGCTTTAGAAAATTTAAAGTATGAAATAGCAAGAGAATTTGGTGTTACTCTAGGACCAGATACAAGTTCTAGATTAAATGGTTCAGTTGGTGGAGAAATGACAAAGAGACTAGTTGAACTAGGTGAAAGATACTACAATAATACTAATATATAAATAAAAAAATAACTCAATTTAATTGAGTTATTTTGCTTTACTATTACTATTATATAATTCTTCTTCATAGAAAGTACATAATAAATTATAACCATCTGAATTAACTAATTTTTCAAATGGAAATTCTTTAACTTTATCTAGTTTATCTACTTTTAAGAATTTTTTAATTTCTTCCATTTCAGTTTGCGTATTATAAAGAGCGTCACGATATTCAAATTCTTGCTCTTTATCAATTTCTTTACTATAAACATTCATTTGAAGAATTAAACGAGTCATATTTAATTTTGCTCTTAATCTTTCAATAGCTTCATCTTTAATATTTTCTAATAAATTACTATATAATGAGTCTAATGAGTCGATAGATTCTTGTTCTCCATTTAAAATATCACAAAGAATTTCTAATCTTTTATAATATAATTCTTTTTCTTTAATCTTACTTTCTGTTTCATAACAATCAAAATTTAGTTTAATAAGTTTATAATTGTACATAGAAGTTTCTTTTCGATATTCTTCTTCAGTTATTAAACCAGTTGAAAATTTTTCTTGTAATTCTGTGTAATATTCTCTTAAGTGTTGCTTAGCTTGATTAATATCTACTTGCTTTGTAAGCTCATCTTTTGATATTATTTCCTTTTTCATCATATTTGCTAACATTCTAGAGAAAATTATTTTTGATTTCATTGGTATTGTTGCTACTGACATCTTTAATCACCTACTATTTAGATGATAACATATAAAATAAAAAAAGACAACTATAGTATTTCATCAATTAGTCCATAATCTAATGCTTCTTTAGAACTTAAGAAGTAATCACGCTCAGTATCTTTCTCAATAATTTTTATATCTTTGCCTGTATTATTTGATAACATTATGTTGATTTTTTCCTTTATTTTCAATATATGTTCGGCTGCTATCTTAATTTCAGTAGCTTGCCCAGAAGCACCACCTAATGGCTGATGAATCATAACTTCACTATTCTTTAAACAATATCTTTTTCCTTTATGTCCACTTGACAGTAAAAGGGCAGCCATTGACGCTGCAATACCTACACAAATAGTTTTAACATCACTCTTAATTAAATTAATTGTGTCATATATTGCCATCCCAGCAGTAACGCTACCACCAGGAGAATTAATATATATGCTAATGTCATTATTATTAATTGAATCCAAATATAATAATGATGATACTATAATATTTGCTTTGGCATCATCAATTTCACCACCTAATACAATAATACGATCTTTTAAGAGTCTTGAGTATAAATCATATGCATGTTCACTATTATTGCTTTTTTCGATAACTGTTGGAATTATCATATTATCACCTCTCTTTAATATAATAGTAAAAATAAACTAAAATTATTCAATAAATATATACAAAAACTATATTTTTTGATAAAATTAATAGTAGAGAATAAGAGGGATCGTTATGGATAGAATGGTAAAAGTAGTATTTAGAAATAAAGTAACAAAGGAATTTCCTGCGGGAACTAGTTTAAATGAAATTAAACATAGTTTTCAAAGATACTTTAATTTTCCAATACTAATCGCTCAAGTAGATAATCATGTGGATAATCTTAGTAAGGTAATAGATAAGAAATGTAATGTTGAATTTTATGATCGTAGTTCTATATTAGGTAATTCAGTTTATGCTTCAAGTATTCAATATATATTAATACTTGCAATAAGAAGATTACTTGGTAAAGATGTAGATGTTAAAATTGAACATTCTATTGATAAAGGAATTTATTGTGAATTATTTAATCATAAATTAGATAAAGTAATCTTAAATAATATAGAAAAAGAAATGAAAAATATTATTAAAGAAGATTTACCATTTACGAGAGTTTCAGTAGATAGACTAGAAGCAATGAAATATTTTAAACATGAAAAACAAATGGATAAAGTAAATGTTTTAAAATATATTAGTAATAGTTATGTAAATTTATATCGCTTAGATGATATGTATGATTATTTCTATACTGAACTTGCTAATAGTACTAAAGAAATAGATAGTTTTAAATTAACATTTCTTAAAGGTGATGGATTTGTTTTATCATATCCAAATATATATAATCCAGAATGTACCTTAGAATACGTTCATCATAAATTAATATTTGATAAATTCTTAGAATATACAAACTGGGGAGAAAAGATTGGTATTACTAATGCATCAGATTTAAATGAAATAGTTAGTTTAGGTAATTATAATGAAATTATTCGTTTAGCTGAAGCTAGTTTTGAAAATCAATTAGTAACAGTTAGCTCTATGATTAATAATAATCGTAAAAATATTAAAGTAGTATTAATCGCAGGTCCATCTTCTAGTGGTAAAACAACTACTTCAAAGAAACTTGCAGTTTACTTGCAAACTTATGGATTTAGAACACATAGTATTTCAGTAGATGATTATTTCTTAGATAGAAAAGACTCACCAAAATTAAGTAATGGTGAATATGATTTTGAATCATTAAAAGCAATCGATTTAAATTTATTTAATAAACAATTAACTAAATTATTAGATGGTGAAAAAGTATTATTACCACAATATAATTTTGTATTAGGTAAAAAAGAATTTAAGAATAAATGGTTAGAAATTAAAGATAATGACATAATAATTATTGAAGGTTTACATGCTTTAAATGATGAACTTACAATGGCTATTGAAAGAAAAAATAAATTCTATATTTATATTAGTCCACTTACACAATTAAATATTGATAATCATTCACGAATTCATACAAGTGATACTAGAAGACTTAGAAGAATTATTAGAGATAATAAAACTAGAGGTCATTTAGCAAGTGATACATTAAATATGTGGAAAAATATAAGAGAAGGGGAAGAAAAATATATATTCCCTTATCAAGATGATGCAGATGTTGTTATTAATACAGCCTTAGTTTATGAATTAGGAGTATTAAAAACTTATGCTGAACCTTTACTTTTCTCAGTAAAAGAAGATGATCCATGCTACCCTGAAGCAATAAGATTAATTAATTTCTTAAGAAATTTCTTATCAATACCTTCAGATGAAGTACCTAAAGATTCTATATTAAGAGAATTTATAGGTGGTAGTGGATTTAATGATTAAAGTAGCCATAATAGGTGGAAATGAAAGAATAAAAACTACGCTTAGTGAATTATTAAAACAGAAATATGATTCTATCGAAGTTTTATTTATAAAAAATGAAGCAGAATTAATTAATAAAACTGATACAACATTAATTAAAATTAATGATGTTATTGATGTTAATCAAATTTATGATAGATTAGATGTTTTAGATTTAAATGTAATAGATGATATATATATTCCAAATCGAAAAATTAATAATAATTTAATAGTTCAAATGAAAAAACAAGATATTAAAAAAAATAATAATATCGTTAAGCAAAAAATAAAAAGTTATAAGAGGTAATAAAATGTTTTTTAATAGAAAGAAGAATAATAAAATGATAAAAATAGCAATTAATGGTTTTGGTAGAATAGGAAGACTTGCTTTTAGACAAATGTTTGGAATGGCTGATTATGAAATAGTAGCAATTAATGACTTAACAAGTCCAGATATGCTTGCTCATTTATTAAAATATGATTCAGCTCAAAAAAGATATGAAGGACATGATATAAAAGCAACTGAAAATTCTATTATAGTTGATGGAAAAGAAATTAAAATATATAAAGAAGCAGATCCAGCAAATTTACCTTGGAGAGCTTTAGATGTAGATGTAGTACTTGAATGTACTGGTTTCTTTGCAAAAAAAGATAAATCAATGGCTCATATTAATGCTGGAGCAAAAAAAGTAATTATATCTGCACCAGCAGGTGAAGATTTACCAACTATAGTATATGGTGTAAATGAAGGTATTTTAACTAAAGATGATAATATTATTAGTGCAGCTTCTTGTACTACTAACTGTTTAGCTCCAATGGCTAATGCTTTAAATAAATATGCTGAAATTCAAAGTGGTATTATGACTACTGTACATGCTTATACAGGAGATCAAATGATTCTTGATGGACCACATCGTAA
Source organism: Bacilli bacterium (assembly GCA_035399485.1). Classification (GTDB taxonomy): domain Bacteria; phylum Bacillota_I; class Bacilli_A; order RF39; family UBA660; genus RGIG4266. The sequence continues at coordinate 8,284 of DAOPJC010000010.1, read as the reverse complement.
AGGGGATTTACGACGTGCTAGAGCTGGAGCTGTAAATATTGTTCCAAATACAACAGGTGCAGCTAAAGCAATTGGATTAGTTATTCCTGAATTAAAAGGTAAATTAATTGGTTCAGCTCAAAGAGTACCAGTACCTACAGGTTCAACTACTATCTTAGTAGCAGTTGTAAAAGGAACTGATATAACTAAAGAAAGTATTAATGAATTTATGAAATCTCAAGTAACACCATCATTTGGATATACTGAAGAACCACTTGTATCATCTGATATAATTGGTATTACTGAAGGTTCATTATTTGATGCTACTCAAACTATGGTAACAAAAATTAATGATGAATTAACACAAGTTCAAGTTGTTGCTTGGTATGACAATGAAAATAGTTATACTTGCCAAATGGTTAGAACAGCTAAATACTTAATTGATATTAATAAATAAGGACTAAAAGTCCTTTTTTTGTACATAATAATAAAGGGTGATAAAATGGATGCTAATAAAAGCATAAAATGTGATGTAGAATCATGCAAACATTGTGACTGTTCCAAAAAGTGTTGTACTAAAAAAGAAATTAAAGTTTGTAATTGTTGTGATGACTGTTCTAAAGAGGCAACAATGTGTGATAGTTATAAAGAAAGATAATTCTTTCTTTTTTTATTTATAATGTGGTATAATTTATATGGTGATGGTATGAAAAATAGAGGGTTCACTTTAGTTGAATTATTAGCAGTTATTGCTTTGGTAGCAGTTTTTCTTTTAATTGCAATACCAACAGTAGATACAATTACAGGTAAACAAAAACAAAAATTATATAAACTTCAAATAGAAAATGTTAAAGATGCTTTAAAAACATGGGGCAATGTCAATATTGAAGAATTACCTGATATAGATGGTGTATCAGTAACTGTTACATTGCAACAACTTAAAGATGAAGGCTTAGTTGAAGATAATATTAAAAATCCTAAAACTAAAAAGTGCTATGCAAATAGTAATACTTTTACTATCGCAAGAAGTGAAAATTCTTTCATATATGTAGTAGAGGAATTGATAGATGGAGACAACACAGATTGTGCTTCATGATAAGGAGATAATATGAAAAAGACAATTAGAGATTATGATTTAAATAATAAAAAAGTAATAATAAGAGTAGATTTTAATGTTCCTATTAAAAATGGTGTAATAACTGATGATAATAGAATTAAAGAATCATTAAAGACTATTAATTATGCCATAGATAATAATGCTAAAGTAATTTTATTATCACATTTAGGAAGAGTAAAAACAGTAGAAGATAAAGAGAAAAATACTTTATTACCAGTTTCAAAAAGACTTAGTGAATTATTAAATAAAGATGTATCATTTATTAATGAAACAAGAGGCGAAAAACTTGAAACTGCTATAAATAATATGAATAGTAAAGATGTTATATTAGTAGAAAACACACGCTATGAAGATTTAGATGGTGAAAAAGAAAGTAAGAATAATGAAGAATTAGGTAAATACTGGGCTTCATTAGGAGATTTATATATTAATGATGCTTTTGGGACTGCTCATAGAGCACATGCTTCAAATGTAGGTATAGCGTCTAATTTACCTAACGGAATAGGTTTCTTAATTGAAAAAGAATTAGATAATTTAGAAGCAGTTGTTAATAATCCTAAAAGACCATTTACAGTTATATTAGGTGGATCTAAAGTTAATGATAAAATAGGTGTTATAGAAAACTTAGTAAATAAGGCTGACTATATATTAGTTGGTGGTGGTATGTCATTTACTTTCTTAAAAGCGAGTGGTTTACCAATAGGAAGTTCATTATTAGATTCTGAAAATATAGAATTTTGTAAAAGAATTTTAAAAGACTATGAAGACAAAGTAATATTACCAATCGATGTAGTTTGTTCAACTTCTATGGAAGAAAATAGTCCTTGTCGTGAGTGCTTTATTAGTGATATAAAAGATGAAGAAATAGGACTTGATATTGGACATGCTACAATAAAAGTATTTAAAGATATTTTAAAAGATAGTAAAACAGTTATTTGGAATGGTCCAGTAGGAATGTTTGAACAAAATAATTACGCTAATGGTACTAAAGAAATATGTGAAATATTAAAAGAAATAGATGCTACTACAATATTAGGTGGTGGTGATACAGCAAGTGCTGCTATTAATTTTGGTTATAAAGATTCATTTACTCATATTTCAACTGGTGGTGGAGCTAGTTTAGAATTATTAGAAGGAAAAGTATTACCAGGTATAGATATAATTAATGATAAGTAGGTGTTAGTATGAGAATAGGTATTTTTACAGATACATATCCACCATTTATAAATGGTGTTTCAACAAGTGTTAAAATGTTAGAAGATGGCTTAAGAAAACAAGGACATCAAGTATATATTGTTACAGTAAATCCTGACAATATGAAATATCGTTATGAAAACGATAATCATGTAATAAGAATTCCAGGAGTTCCTATTGGTATATATGATTATAGATTATCAGGAGCATATCCTTTAAAAGCAGTTTCTAAAATAAAAAATTGGAATTTAGATGTTATTCATTCTCATACTGAATTTGGTATAGGAACATTTGCTAGAATAATATCAAAACAATTTAATATTCCATTAGTACATACATATCATACTATGTATGAAGATTATGTACATTATATAACTAAAGGATATTTTAATTCTTCAAGTAAAAAGATAGTAGAATATTTAACTAATTTCTATTGTGATCAAACTGCTACCGAATTAATTGTTCCTACTAAAAAAACATATGATTTATTTAAAGGAAAATATAAATATTCAAGAAATGTACATATTGTACCAACTGGAATAGAAGTAGAAAAGTTTTATATAGAAAATCATAATAAAAAAGAAATTGAAAGTTTAAAAACAAAATATAATATAGGTAAAGAACCAGTAATATTATTTGTTGGCCGATTAGGTAAAGAAAAAAATATTGATTTATTAATCGAATCTCATAAAGAATTAGTTAAAAAGTATAATGCTAAATTAATGATTGTTGGTGATGGACCTGATTTAGAGCATTTTAAAGAACTTTCTAAGAAAAATAAAGTAGATAATAATGTTATTTTTACAGGAAAAGTTCCTTGGGAAGAAGTAACTAACTATTATCAACTTGCCTCAATATTCGCAACTGCCTCAACAACGGAAACACAAGGACTTACAGTAATTGAAGCAATGGCTGCTTCATTACCAGTAGTCGCTATTGATGATGAAAGTTTTAGAAATGTTGTTATTGATGATTTGAATGGATATTTATTTAAAAATAAGAAAGAATATTTAAAATATACTGAAGATTTATTATCTAATCCAGATAAATTAAAAAAATTTAGTAAACAAGCAAGAATTAATGCTGATACATATTCTTCAAAATATTTTGTAGAAAAATTATTAACTGTTTATAATACAGCAATAAATAATTCAAATACCCAAAATAAAAATAAAACAATTTATAATGGATTTAAAAATGTATTGAGAGGAGTATTACATGGAAAAAATCGTAATAGCTAATCTTAAGATGAATATGGATTATAATGAAACTTTAAACTATATTAATGAAATAGATGATATAAATGATAAAAGAGTAGTTATATGTCCAAGTAATATTTATTTACCATTATTTAATAATAAAAATTATTCTTTAGGAATACAAAACATTGCATATGAAGAGAAGGGTGCTTATACGGGAGAAACAAGTCCAGTACAAGTTTCTAGTATGGGAATTAAATATGCAATTGTAGGACACAGTGAAAGAAGAATGTATTTTAATGAAACTAATGAAATAGTAAATAAAAAAGTTTTATTAGGACTTAAAAATAATCTAAATATTGTTCTATGTATAGGAGAAACAAAAACTGAAAAAGATAGTGGTAAAACTGAAGAAATTCTAAAAGAAGAACTAATTAATTCTTTAAAGAATGTTAGTAATTTAGAAAATGTAATTATTGCCTATGAACCAATTTGGTCAATAGGTACAAGTGTAATACCTACAATTTCTGAAATAGATAATACTGCAAATTATATAAAAAATATAATTAAAGAATACTTTAATTATGATAATATAAAAGTATTATATGGCGGTAGTGTTAATGAGAATAATATTAGTGATATAAATAGTATTTCTAGTATTTCAGGTGTTTTAGTAGGTGGAGCATCTTTAGTAAGTGAAAAAATAAAAATGATAAAAGAAGTAGTTTTATAATAAATTGCTTCTTTTTATTTTTTTCGACAAAATTCGACAAAACTAGATAATTTTTATTCTAGTAATAAAGCTTAAGAAATATTATAATTAGAATGTGTTAATAAAGGAGAATAAAAATGGAAAAAATAAAAGTTATGATGATAGATGATAACGTAAATTTAATAGGAATGGTAAAAGAATATTTTAGTAATAATAATTTAATAGATATAGTATTTACTGCTAATGATGGATTAGAAGGTATAGAAAAATTAGAAAAAGAGCAAAAGAACTTTGATATATTAGTGCTTGATTTAATTATGCCTAAAAAAGATGGTATGTATGTATTACAAGAAATGAAGAAAAGAAACATTGAAAAAAATGTTATTGTTGCGACTAGTTATAATGCTGTAGATGTAATAAGAGAAGTATCTGAATATGGAGCTAATTATTTTATTTTAAAACCATTTGAACTAGATGATTTAGAAAAAAGAATATTGGAATTAACTAATAATAAAAAAAGTAAAAAGAATTTGGATTTAAATCATAGTAATTTACAAATTTCAATAACTAAACTATTACATGAACTAGGTATACCTTCACATATAAAGGGATATCAATATATAAGAGATGGTATTAGTATTATATATAATCGCCCTGAAACAATAGGAGGTATTACCAAAGAATTATACCCAGAATAAGCTGATAGATATAATACTACAATATCTAGAGTAGAAAGAGCAATAAGACACGCAATAGAAGTAAGTTGGAATCGTGGTAATATTGATACTATGGAAGAAATATTTGGACATAGCGTTGATATTGATAAAGCAAAACCAACTAATTCAGAATTTATAGTAACAATTGCTGATAAACTTAGATTAGAATTTAATAAAGTAGGAGCATAACTTTAAATTTCATATAAAATATGATAAAATCTTATAAAGAGGTGTTACTATGAATAATCAAGAAGCAAGAGAATTTATAGAGGTTTTATCAGAAGGATATAAAAAAAGAAGAAAAAACAATAATTTATCTGAAGATACTGATTTTGTACCTGTAAAGATAATAGAAATATATCATAAAAGTGTAGAAAAACCTCACTTTAAAAATTTAGTAGAAACATATAAGAAAAAATATATTTATAATGAAGCAAGAATAGAAAAAAATATTTCAAGAGAAGAACAAAGAGGTCTTGGGGAAGTATATGATTATGTTTCAAATTTTGATTATGAAAAAGATAACTTTAATATTTTTATATGTGCTATGTTAATACATCAAAAACTTTATTCAAAATGTCCTGATTCATCATTTGGTGGAACATTAAGAGATGATCAAGCAATATTAAAAGGTACTTATATAGATGTTATGCCTGGTATTGAGGCTCAAAAGTATTTTAATTCTTTTATAGGTAATTCTAATTTTATCTTTGAACCTTTAAAAGATGATGATATATTTAGTTATATAAAAGGTTGTATCATAGTAACTGTAAAATTAATTAAAGCTCAACCATTTATTGATGGAAATAAACGTACTTTTAGAGCATTATTAAATTTGATGTTAAAAAGAATTAATATTCCACCTATATATATTGAAATAGAACAAATGGAAGAGTATAAGAAAGCTTTATTTGAAGCTATGATAAATGAAAACTATGAAAGTATAATAAGATTTTATTATTATAAAATATGTGATGCTATTGTAGAATTAGATGTAAAAAATTCTGAGTTAAGAGAGAAAACTGAAATAGTATTTAAATAGTTAGCACTCACACTTGACAAGTGCTAAAAGAGTGATATAATTATTAGTGAATGAGAAATCATTCACTTTTTTGATAGGAGGAGATATTATGGATTTTGAAAGCAAAGATGAAAATGTTTTAGAAAAATATGGTAGAGATATCGTAAAAAATGTTAAAGATGGAAAAGTAGATCCTGTAATAGGTAGAGATGAAGAAATCGCAAGTATTACTCGTATTTTATCAAGAAAGACCAAGAATAATCCAGTACTAATTGGTGAACCTGGTGTTGGTAAAACAGCAATTATAGAAGGTTTAGCACATCGTATTGTAAAAGGTGATGTACCAAATAGTTTAAAAGATAAAACAATCTGGGAACTTGATATGGGGAGTTTAATTGCGGGAGCAAAATATCGTGGTGAATTTGAAGAAAGACTTAAAAATGTTTTAAAAGAAATTAAAAACAGTGAAGGTAAAATAATTCTATTTATTGATGAAATTCATATGATTGTAGGGGCAGGTGCTGAAGGGGCAATGGACGCTGGTAATATGTTAAAACCAATGCTTGCTCGTTCTGAAATACATTGTATAGGTGCAACTACTTTAAATGAGTATCGTAAATATATAGAAAAAGATGGTGCCTTAGAAAGAAGATTTCAAAAAGTTTTAGTTTCAGCACCAAGTGTTATGGATACTATTACTATTTTACGTGGTTTAAAACATCGTTTTGAAGTATATCATGGTGTTAATATTAAAGATTCTGCTTTAGTATCAGCAGCAACTTTATCAGATAGATATATTACTGATAGATTTTTACCAGATAAAGCAATTGATTTAATAGATGAAGCTTGTGCAACTATAAAAGTTCAAATGGATTCAGTTCCAGCTTCATTAGATAAATTAACTAGAGAGATAATGCAACTTCAAATAGAGTATACATCTTTAAAAAAAGAAAAAGATGATATTAGTAAAAATAGAGTAGAAGAGATTAATAAAAAACTATCATCTTTAAAAGAAAGAGAAAATAAATTAAGAAATGATTGGGAAGAAGAAAAACGTATTAATAATTTAATTAAGACTAAGAAAGTTGAATTAGAAAATGATCGTTTTAAATTAGAGCAAGCTGAAAATAATTATGACTTAGAAATGGCTGCTAAATTAAGACATGGAACTATTCCTAATCTAGAACGTGAATTAGAAGAACTACAAAAACAAAATAAATCAGATATATTAAGTGATACTATTGATGATGAAAGTATAGCTTCAATTATATCCAAATGGACTAATATACCAATTAGTAAATTAGTTGGTGGAGAAAGAGAAAAATTACTTAATCTAGTAGATAATATGAAAAAAAGAGTAAAAGGGCAAGATGATGCTTTAAAACTAGTAAGTAACGCTATTTTAAGAGCACGTGCAGGTATTAAAGATCCTAAAAGACCAATTGGTTCATTTATCTTTTTAGGACCTACAGGTGTTGGTAAAACAGAAGTGGCAAAAACACTTGCTAGTGAACTTTTTGATGATGAAAGACATATGGTTAGAATAGATATGTCTGAATATATGGAAAGTTTTAATGTCTCTAGATTAGTAGGAGCTCCTCCAGGATATGTAGGATATGATGAAGGTGGAGAGTTAACTGAGAAAGTAAGAAGAAATCCTTATAGTATAGTATTATTTGATGAAATAGAAAAAGCTCATCCAGATGTATTTAATATCTTACTTCAAATACTTGATGATGGTAGAATAACTGATAGTCAAGGTAGAACAGTAGATTTTAAAAATACTATAATAATAATGACATCAAATATTGGTAGTGAATATATTTTAAACAATAAAGATAATAGTAATGAGCTTGTTATGAATGAATTAAGACATACATTTAAACCAGAATTTTTAAATCGTATAGACGAAATAATAATGTTTAATTCTTTATCTAAAGATGTTGTTTATAGTATTTTAGATAAATGTATAAAAGAAACAGAAGATAGATTAAGTGATAAATTAATTAAGATTAATTTAACTGATAAAGCTAAAAAATATATAATTGAATCTTCATATGATGAAAATTATGGAGCAAGACCTATAAGAAGATTTTTAAGTCAAAATATTGAAACTTTAATCGCATCTTCTATAATTAAAGATGATATTAAATATAATAGTATAGTTACAATTGATATAGATGATGATAAATTCATTATAAGATAAGCAAAAGCTTATCTTTTTAATTGTTTTATAATAAAATTTAATATATAATGAATATAGGTGGTAATAAATGTTTAATATAAAGACAGATTCAAGAAAAATTAAAAAAGGTGATACATTTGTTGCTTTAAGAGGAATAAGTA
>DAOPJC010000009.1:0-18745 GCA_035399485.1 Bacilli bacterium | reverse complement strand
CAAGAATTCCAGTAGAAGAAGTAAAAGAAATTATTGAAAAAGAAGAAAATAATAATGAAGAATTGGTAGTTGAAGCTCCAACAGTTGAAACACCAGTAGTTGATAATGTTACTACTGAACCTGAACAAACAGAAATGAAAGTAGAAGAACCAATTACTGAAGAAACTGTTGAAGAACCAGTTAAAGAAATAAAAGAACCAAAAACCGGTAATAAAAATTTACCAATCCTAATTGTATTAATAGTTTTATTACTTGCTTCAATATTATTAAATTGCTTCTTGTTAATGGGCAAACCAGAGAATAATACAACTACTAAAAAAGAAGAAATTAGTAAAACTTCAGCAACTACTTTATTTAATAGTTATCAAATGCAATTACCAAATAATTGGTCAACTGCAAATACTAGCAATAACAATTTCCTAGTATTTGATGCAAGTGAAGATTGGGCATCTTCAATAACTCTTTCTAATGAAGTAGTATATAATGATATAGAAGCAAATATTGCTACTATAACTAGTAGTTTTGAAAGTAATAAATATTTATTTACTAGTGATTATACAAAAAATATAAATAATAAAGATTTTCATATTTTTAAAGGAAAATATTATTCATATACAGTATATGTAATAATTAATAAAGTAGATGAGAAGACAATTGCTATAACTGATTTAAAATTTACTAGTGAAGTATCTGAATCAATTTTAAATAGTACATTAGAATCTTTATCAACAATTGCATATAAAGATATGTCTGGTCTTTTCTCAGAAAATTTTGACTTTCAATACTTAGGAAATGTCGTAAAATTAGGTATAACTAAAGAGAATAAATAATTCTCTTTTTTAATACCCAAAGTATTGACTTTAAATAAAATATATCATATAATTATTTGCATAAGCGATGAAAAAGAAAAGTAATATTAAAAACTGATTTAAGCGAGTTAAATATGGTGAGAGTTAACAATAAAGTTTAATATGAAAAACACTTTCGAGCTATCTAGTTGAATTAAGTAGGTTAGATCGGTTGTAATCCGTTACCAAATTACATAAGAGATTATATATTATATATAATAATATGGGTGGTACCGCGGATACAACAGTAATTCGTCCCTAGTGGATTTTTGAAGTACTGTTTTTTATTTATTTGCCTGATTAGCTCAGTCGGTAGAGCAAACGGCTGTTAACCGTTGGGTCGTAGGTTCGAGTCCTACATTGGGCGCCATTTATATTTTTTAAAAGCAATGAAAAAGAGAGTAATATTAAAACTAATTAAAGCGAGTTAGAGATGGTGGAAGCTAACAATCAAGTATGATATGAAAAACACTTTGGAGCTATTTTACTGAAATTAAGTAAGTTTAATCGGATAAAACCGTTATCAAAAAGAGACTATTATTACAATAGTAATATGGGTGGTACCGCGGATACAACAGTAATTCGTCCCTTTGAGGACTTATTGCTGTTTTTTTATACAAAAAGGAGGATATATTTATGGAAAAATTTACAAGTGATATGGTTGTTGACTATGCAGACAAATTATTAATTGGTTTAAAAGACGAAGAAATTAAAATGGTATTAGATGAATTTGATATTATTGATAAACAAATAGATCTAATTAATGAAATACCAAATATTAAAGAAGTTGAACCAATGACACATTGTTTAGATGATTTTGAATATGAATTAAGAGAAGATGTAGTAGAAGAATCAGTTGATATTGATGATTTATTACAAAACTGTGACTCTACATTGAATAGAGAAGTAAAAGTACCAAAGGTGGTGGAATAATATGGAATATATGAATAAAACAATTGAAGAAATTCATGAAGCTTTAGTAAATAAAGAAGTTACTGTAAAAGAACTTATTGCTGAATCAATAAAAAAATCACATGAAGTACAAGAAAAGTGTAATGCTTTTGTTACTATCTTAGATGATGTTAAAGAAACAGAAGTAACTGATAATTTACTTTCTGGTATTCCTTATGGAGTAAAAGATAACTATAGTACTAAAGATGTATTAAGTACTGGATCATCTAATACTTTAAAAGATTATGTTCCATTCTTTGATGCAACTGCCATTAAAAATTTAAAAAAATCTGGAGCTATTTTTACTAATAAAACTGTTTTAGATGAATTTGGTATGGGTGGAACAGGAACAACTGGTCATACAGGAATAGTAAAAAATCCATGGGATTTAAGCCGTATGTGTGCTGGATCTTCAGCAGGTTCTGCAGCAGCTGTAGCAGCAGGAGTATATCCTTATGCAACAGGTTCAGATACTGGTGATTCAATACGTAAACCAGCTGCATATTGTGGAATAGTTGGATATAAACCAACATATGGAATGATTTCTAGATATGGATTATTTCCATTCGCAAGTAGTTTAGATCACTGCGGAGTATTATCTAGATGTGTTAAAGATGCTGCTTTAGTAGCAGATAACATGAAAGGTATCGATAAAAATGATATGACTACTTGGGACTCAAGCAAAATAGATTTATATAATTCTATTGATGGCAAAGTAACAGGTAAGAAATTATGTTATATAAAAGAAATTTGTGATATAAATAATTATCCTAATGCTAATGACGAATTAAAAGAACATTTATTAAACTTTAATAAAACATTAGATTTATGTAAAAAAATAGGCATGGAAGTAGAAGAAGTAAGCATAGATAAAACATTATTAAATGCTTTAGCATCTGTATATGTAGTTATTTCTTGTGCTGAAGCAACATCAAATATGTCTAATTTAACAGGTATTATATTTGGACCTCGTAAACAAGATGAAACTAATTATATTGAAATGATGAAAAAATATCGTACAGAAGGTTTTTCACCATTAATTAAAAGAAGATTTATAATAGGTTCATATGTATTACAAGCTCAAAATAAAGATAGATATTTCCATAATGCTCAAAGAGTAAGAAGATTACTTGTTGATGAATGGAATAAATTATATCAAAAATATGATGCAGTAATATTACCAGTTGGTAGTGGCCCTGCTAAATATTTAGATGGTTCACTTGATATGTTAGATGAAAATACACAAGCTTTAGAAGAACATTTACAAATTGGTAACTTTGGAGGATTCCCTTCAATTACAATACCAAATGGTTTAATTAATGATTTACCAGTTGGTGTTAATGTAACAGGTAAATGTTATGATGATGTTAATGTATTAAATATTGCATATGCCTTAGAAAATGAAATGGAATATAAAAATCAAATAGCTAAGGAGGTCAAATAATGGATAAATATAAAGTACTTATTGGACTTGAAATGCACTGTGAAATTAGTGAAACAAATACTAAAGTATTCTCTAGTGCAGAAAATTCATATAAAGATGTACCAAATTCAAATATTAGACCTGTTGATATGGCTTTTCCTGGTACATTACCAGTTGTAAATAAAGAAGCAGTTAAAAAAGCTTTAATGGCAAGTATTGCCTTAAATTGTAAACAACCTGAATATATATATTTTGAAAGAAAAAATTATTATTATCCAGATTTACCAAAGGGATTTCAAATTACACAAGAAACAAAACCAGCACCAGTTGGAATTTATGGTGAATTAAAATATGAGTGTGAAGGTGAAATAAAAACTGTTAGAATTAACAATATTCACCTTGAAGAAGATGCTGCATCTTTAGATCACTATTCAAGATATTCAACAATAGATTACAATCGTGCAGGTGTTCCTTTACTTGAACTTGTAACTTACCCAGATTTTAAATCTGCTGCTGAAGCAGTATCATTCCTTGAAACAATGCGTACTATTTATCAATATGCTGGAATTTCTGAAGCTGATAGTAGAAAAGGTCAAATTAGATGTGATGTAAATGTTTCAATAATGGATAAAGATTTAGATGAAACAAAAGAAGAAAACTGGGGAACAAAAGTTGAAATTAAGAATGTTAATTCATTTGGTGGTGTAAGAGACGCTATTAATTATGAAATTGAAAGACAAACTGAATTAAAACGTACTGGTGAATATGATCAAATGGAACAACAAACAAGACGTTGGGATGAAACTACTATGACAACAATTTATATGCGTAGTAAAGTGGATGCCATCGATTATAAATATTTTGTTGAACCAAATATTCCTAAATTTAAACTTTCAAAAGAATGGATAGAAGAAATAAGAAAAACTATTCCAGTATTTGCAAATGAAAGAAAAACTAAATACATTAATGAATATGGATTATCAGAATATGATGCTACTATATTAGTTAAAAATCGTAAAGAGTCAGATTTCTATGAAAAAACTATTGAGTTAGGAGCAAATCCTAAATCTAGTTCAAACTGGATGACTACAATGGTATTAGGATATTTAAATAAATATGAAATAGAAATAGATGAATTATATTTAACTCCTAAAATGTTAGTAGAACTAATAAAATTAGTAGATGATGGTAAAATATCTAGTAAACAAAGTAAAGATGTATTCTATAAAGTAATTGAAGATAAAATTGAACCTAGTGAAGTAGTATCTAAATTAGGAATCAAACAAATAGGTGATGAAGATACTATAAGACCAATAGTAATTTCAATAATAGAAGAACATTTAGATTTAATAGAAGATTATAGAAAAGGTAAAAATGTTTTTGACTTCTTTGTAGGTCAAGTAATGAAACAAACTCGTGGTCAAGCTAATCCTTCTTTAACTGCAAAAATAATTAAAGAAGAGATAGATAAAAGATAGGTGATAAAATGTTAAAAGAAAATAAATATAGAAATAGATATTGTGGAAAAGTAACTAAAGAAGATATTGGTAAAGAAATAAGAATAGCTGGTTGGGTAGCAAATATAAGAGATCATGGTGGAATTATATTTGTTGATGTTCGTGATGAAAGTGGAAATATTCAAACTGTAAGTAATGATGAAAATATGTTTGATCATTTAAATCGTGAATCTGCAGTTACATTAACTGGTACAGTAAGATTACGTGATAAAGATACTATTAATACTCATCTTGCTACAGGTGAAATAGAACTTTTAGTTACTAAACTAGAAGTATTAGGTAAATCATTAAATGAATTACCTTTTGAAATCTTAACTTCACATGAAGTAAATGAAGAAACAAGATTAAAATATCGTTACTTAGATTTACGTAATAAAAAAGTTCACGATAATATAGTTCTTAGAAGTAAAGTATTAAGCTTCTTAAGAAATAAAATGGATAATTTAGGATTTACTGAAGTTCAAACTCCAATAATTACAGCTTCTTCTCCAGAAGGAGCAAGAGATTTTATAGTTCCTTCAAGAAAATTTCAAGGTAAGTTTTATGCTTTACCTCAAGCACCACAAATCTTTAAACAATTATTAATGACTAGTGGATTTGATAGATATTATCAAGTTGCACCATGTTTTAGAGATGAAGATTGTCGTGCTGATAGAACTTTAGAATTCTACCAATTAGATTTCGAAATGTCTTTTGTTACTGAAGAAGATGTATTTGAAATAGGTGAAGAAATATTCTATGATACATTTAGCAAATTTGGTAAAAAAGAAGTTAGTCCTAGACCATTTAGAAGAATTACTTATAAAGATGCTATGTTAAAATATGGTTCAGATAAACCAGATTTAAGAAATCCTTTATTAATAACTGATATTAGTGAAATATTTAAAGAATCTGATTTTAGACCATTTAGAGGAGCAACTGTAAGAGCAATCAAAGTAGATGGAATAGCTGATAAATCAAATTCATGGTTTAATGAAGTTGTTGACTATGCAAAAACATTAGGAATGCCTGGTATAGGATATATTACTGTAATGGAAGATATGTCTTTTAAAGGACCTATTGATAAATTCTTAACAGAAGAAGATAAAAAGAATTTAATTGAAACAAATTCTTTAAAAGCAGGTTCAGTATTATTCTTTATAGCTGATAAAGATACTAAAAAATGTGCTAAACAAGCAGGCCTTATTAGAATATATTTAGGCCAAAAATTAGAGTTAATAGATAATAATAAATTTGAATTCTGTATTATTACAGATTTCCCTATGTATGAATTTTCAGAAGAAGAAGATAAATATGTCTTCACACATAATCCATTTAATATGCCAACAGGTGGTCTTAAAGGATTAGAAAATGAAAATTTAGAAGAAATTACTGCAATTCAATATGATTTTGTATGTAATGGAAATGAAATGGCATCAGGCGCAGTTCGTAATCATGATATAGAAATTATGAAAAAAGCCTTTGCTTTAGCTGGATATAATGAAGAAGAAGTTAAAACAAGATTTAAATCATTATATACTGCTTTCCAATTTGGTGCTCCACCTCATGCAGGTATGGCTCCTGGAATTGATAGAATAATTATGCTTCTTCAAGATGAAAATAATTTAAGAGAAGTTCAAGCATTCCCAATTTCACCTTCAGGTGAAGATAAAATGATGGGTTGTCCTAGTGAACTTACTGAACAACAATTAAGAGAAGTACATATAAAGATAAGATAAAAATCTTATCTTTTTTTGTTTAAAGCATTAAATTTGAAATTTGTCAAGATGTAAAATTAGCAAAAAAACCTTATTTTTCAATAAAAAAAGCAAAAAAAGTATTGCATAAATATATAAAAAATGATATTCTTTAATTGTAAGCAAGATAGATATGAACTGCTTATAAAAATATAAAAATTATGGAGGTAATTTAGAATGTCAAAAACTGATTTAGTAAATTATATTGCTGAAGAAACTGGATTCACAAAAGCTGATTCTGCAAAAGCTTTAGAAGCTTTCATTAGTGGAGTAACTAAAGGATTAAAAAAAGAAGGTAAAGTAACTTTAACTGGATTTGCTACTTTCTCTGCAAAGAAAAAAGCAGCTAAAACTGGACGTAACCCACGTACTGGTGAAGCAGTTCAAATTCCTGCAAGAGTTGCAGTTACTGTAAAAGCTGGATCTAAATTAAAAGACGCTTTAAACTAAGATAAAGAAAGGCTTAATTGCCTTTTTTTATTGTAGGAGGGACAATGTATAATAAAGCATTACAAATATTACAAATAATTGAAAATAATGGATTTAAAGCCTATATAGTAGGTGGTTACGCAAGAGATTTATATCTTGGTAGAAAAAGTGCTGATGTAGATATATGTACTAATGCTAAACCTAAAGACTTGAAGACAATATTTAAGAATAGTGTTATATCAAAAGAAAAATATGGTTCAGTTACATTGAAATATAAAAATATTAATTTTGAAATAACTACTTTTCGTAAAGAAATTAAATATAAAAATAATAGATTACCTGTTGAAATAAAATATATAAATGAATTAAAAGATGATTTATTAAGAAGAGATTTTATTATTAATACATTATGTATAGATAAAAATGGTACCTTAATAGATACTTTAGACGCTAAAAAAGATTTAGATAATAGAATAATTAGAACAGTAGGAGTATCTTATGATAAATTAGAAGAAGATTCTCTTAGAATATTAAGAGCAATTAGATTTGCCACAATCCTAAACTTTGAATTATCGGATGATTTAAAAGAAAGCATTAAAAGAAATGCATATTTATTAAAAGAATTATCATATTATAGAAAAAAAGAAGAATTAGATAAAATATTTAGTAATATCAATGTTAAATATGGTGTAGATTTATTAATTGAATTAGATTTAATAGAATCATTAGAAATACCTAATTTAAAAAAAGCTGTAATAACTTCAAATTCTATAGGAATATGGTCTCAATTAAATGTTGTTGATAAATATGTGTTTACTAATAATGAAAAAGAATTAATTAAAAAAATTAATGAAATAAAAAATAATGAAATTACAAATTATTCTTTATATATAAATGGTTTATATTTATCTAGTATAGTAGCTGAAATTAAAGGCTTAAATAAAAAAGAAATTGCTAAAAGATATATGAATTTAGATATAAAAAACTTAAAAGATATTGTTATTGATGGTAATGATATAGCAAGTATTTTAAATATTAAACCATCTAAATTAATTAAAGAAATACAAATAGATTTAGAAAATAAAATATTAAATAAAGAATTATTAAATGATAGAGATATATTACTATCTTATGTAAAAGAAAAATATAATAATAATTAGATAACAATTACTATTGTTATCTTTTTTTATTATTAAAAATATGGTAAAATTATTTAGGTGATTATATGTTTAAAATAGGCAATTTAGAAATGAAAAATAATATAGTATTAGCGCCAATGGCAGGTATTTCTAATAGCGCATATAGAACTATTATAAAAGATATGGGTTGTGGCTTAATTTATGCTGAAATGGTAAGTGATAAAGCAATTAGCTATGGTAATGAAAAAACTATTGATATGCTTTATATGACTGATTATGAAAGACCAATAGCGCAACAAATATTTGGTAGTGATAAAGAATCATTTATTAAAAGTGCTAAATACATATATGAAAATATGAAACCTGATATCATAGATATTAATATGGGTTGTCCTGTCCCAAAAGTTGCCGTTCGTGCTCAAGCAGGTAGTGCTCTATTAAAAAATCCTGATAAAGTATATGAAATAGTAAAAGCAGTAGTTGATACTGTTCCAATACCAGTAACTGTTAAAATAAGAAGTGGTTGGGATAGTAATAGTATTAATGCTGTTGAAATAGCAAAGATGATAGAAAAAGCTGGAGCAAGTGCTATAACAGTTCATCCAAGAACAAGAGCTCAAGGATATAGTGGAAATGCTGATTGGAATATAATAAAACAAGTAAAAGAAAGTGTTGGAATTCCAGTAATTGGTAATGGTGATGTAAAGAGTTGTTATGATGCAAAAAAAATGCTTGATGAAACAAATTGTGATGCTGTAATGATTGGTAGAGGAGTATTAGGTAATCCTTGGTTAATAAAAGAATGTATTGATTATATTGATAATGGCAAATTACCAGAAGTAGTATCGTTAAAAGAAAAAATAGAAATGATTAAAAGACATTTAAAATTATTAAAAGAAACAAAAAGTGATAAACTTGCCTTATTAGAAATAAGAAGTCACGCTATTTGGTATTTAAAAGGTGTTAATAATAGTAGCTTTATTAAAAATCAAATATGTAAGGCAAAAACAATAGATGAAGTTAATAATATATTAGATGAATTAATAAAGGAGGATAATTATGAATGCTAGTTTTATAAAAAGATTTTTGGCAGGGCTAACTGATATTATCATATTAGGAGCATTGATATATTTAATGATGTTAGTTTTTAATCCTACTAATAATGAAAATATAATTAAAATAAATAATGAAATAGAAACATTAAATAGTAATTTATTAGAACAAGAAGTATCATATCAAAATTATGTTAATCAATATGCTGATTTAATGTATATGCTTGATAAAGAAGAAGTAATGGTTAATGTTTTTAATGTTATATTTATAATAATTTTATATATAATTATTCCATTTATTACAGGTGGTTCAACTATAGGTAAAAAATTATTGAGAATAAAAGTAGTTAAAAATAATGGAGATAAACTTAATTTAAATGAATATTTTTTAAGAAGTTTATTAATTAACTATTTAGGATATCTTTTAGTGACATTAGCATTGATATTTATTGTTAATAGTTTTAGTTATTTTATTATTGGTTTAATTTTGATATTATTTGAGATTTTACTAGTAATTATAAGTGCTTTTATGATATTATATAGACATGACAAACGTGGCTTACACGATTTGATTGCCCATACAAAGGTAGTAAATATTTAGAGGTGAAAAAATGAGAGAATTTACAGAACAAGAATTAGTAAGAAGAGAAAAATTAAAGAACATAAGAGAATTAGGTATAGATCCATTTGGACAAAAGTTTGATAGAACAGCTTTTGCAAGTGATATAAAAGAACAATTTAAAGATATACCTCATGATGAATTTGAAAATAGAGAAGATATAGTTACTGTTGCTGGTAGAATTATGTTTATTAGAAAAATGGGTAAAGCATCATTTATGTCTATTAAAGATAAAACTGGTAATATTCAAATATATATTTCAATTAATGATGTTGGTGAAGAAAAATATACTTTATTTAAAACAGCTGATTTAGGTGATATAGTTGGAATTAAAGGAAAAGTAATGAAGACACAAACTGGTGAAATAACAATTAAATGTTATGAATATACTCACTTAGTTAAATCTTTAAAACCACTTCCAGAAAAATTTCATGGGCTTACAGATATTGAAGAAAGATATCGTAGAAGATATGTTGATTTAATAATGAATGATGAAGCAAAAAAAGTTGCTTTTGCCAGACCTAAGATAATTAGATGTATTCAAAACTTTATGGATGGTGAAGGATTTACAGAAGTTGAAACTCCAATTTTAACTACTTTATTAACAGGTGCTTCAGCACGACCATTTGTTACACATCATAATACACAAGATTTAGATATGTATTTACGTATAGCTTTAGAATTACCATTAAAAAGATTATTAGTTGGTGGTATGGAAGCAGTTTATGAAATAGGTAGAGTATTTAGAAATGAAGGAATGGATCCAAAACATAATCCAGAGTTTACTTTAATGGAAGCATATCTAGCATATTCTGACCTAGAAGGTATGATGAATTTAACAGAAAATATGTATCAAACAATTGCTAAAAATGTATTTGGTAAAATGGTATATAATTGGTGTGGTAATGAAATTAATCTTGAAGGACCATGGAAAAGAATTAGTATGGTAGATGCTATTAAAGAAAAAACTAATATTGATTTTAGTAAAGATATGACAATTGATGAAGCAATTAAATTAGCTGAAGAACATCATATTGAAGTTGCTGATCATGAAAAAAATGTTGGACATATAATTAATTTATTCTTTGAAAAATATGTAGAAGAAACATTAATTCAACCTACATTCTTATATGGCCATCCAGTAGAAATATCTCCACTTACAAAGAAAAATCCAAAAGATCCACGCTTCGTAGATAGATTTGAATTGTTTATAGGTGGAAAAGAATTTGCAAATGCATATACTGAATTAAATGATCCAATTGATCAATTAGAAAGATTTGAAGATCAATTAAAAGAACGTGATTTAGGTAATGATGAAGCTAATGACATAGATTATGATTTCATTGAAGCTTTAGAATATGGTATGCCTCCAGCAGGTGGTATAGGATATGGAATCGATAGATTATGTATGTTATTTACTGAACAAGAAACAATAAGAGAAGTTATACTTTTCCCTACAATGAAGAATAGAGATTAATATGAAATTATATGTATTAAGACATGGTGAAACAAATGAAAATATTACTAAAGTAATGCAAGGTAATATGGAAACAGTTTTAAATGAGACTGGAAGAAATCAAGCTATGAGTGTTAGAGATAAAGTAAAAGATGCTCATATCGATTTAGTTATTAGTTCACCTAAAAAAAGAGCACTTGAGACAGCAGCACTTGCTGCACCAGGTGTAAAAATCATTACTGATGATAGATTACTAAGTCGTAATCATGGAGAATTTCAAGGTATGACAAGAGATCAAGTAAATTTACATGATTATTGGAATATAAAGAAGAATATTCAATATAAAGAGGCAGAATCTATTGGAACTATATTTAATAGAGTTTCATCTTTATTAAATGATATTTCTATTAATTATAGTGATAAAAATGTACTTTTAGTTACACATAGTGGTATTACTAGAGTATTATATTATTATTTTAATGGATTTCCAGAAGATGGAGATTTAACAGAATATGAATCAACAAATTGCTCATTTGAAGAGTATGAATTATAGAAAGAGGTATTATATGAAAATATTAACAATTAATGCAGGAAGTTCATCAATGAAATTTTCTGTAATCGAATTACCAGAAGAGAAAGAATTAATTAGTGGTTATTTCCAAAGAATAGGAATTGGAAGTAGTTTCTATGATGTAAAAATTAATGGAGAAAAATTACATAGAGATGTAGAATTAACTAATCACTTACAAGCATTAGAATGTATTAAAAAAGAAATCGTTGAATTAGGTGTAGTATCTAATTTAAATGAAATTGATGGTATTGGACATCGTTTAGTATATGGTGGTGAAAAATACAAATCAAGTGTATTAATCGATGATGAAGTATTAAAAACTTGTGATAAATTTAAAAAATTAGCAAAATTACATATGCCAGCTATGTTAGCGTGTATTGAAGCTTCAAAAGAAGCATTTCCAGGTACACCAATGGTTGCTGTATTTGATACATCATTCCATCAAACAATGGAACCAGTAAATTATATGTATGCTGTTCCATATGATTGGTATACTAAATATGGTGTAAGAAAATATGGTTTCCATGGAACTTCACATAAATTTATTAATAAAGAAATTCAAGAATATTTAAATAATAAAGATTTAAAAGTAATTTCTTGTCACATTGGTAGCGGTGCAAGTATTTGTGCAATCAATGGTGGTAAAGTAGTAGATACATCTATGGGATTTAGTCCTATTACTGGAATTATGATGGGGACTCGTCCTGGTGATGTAGATCCAAGTATTATTGAATACATTATGGATCAAGAAGGTAAATCTTTAGAAGAAGTAATGACAGTATTTAATAAAGAAAGTGGTTTACAAGGAATTTGTGGTAAATCAGATTCAAGAGATGTTGAAGATGGTATCAAAGCTGGAGATAAATTATGTATTTTAGCTCAAGATATGTATACACAAAAAGTTGCTAATTATGTAGCTATGTATAATAATTTATTAGGTGGTGCAGATGTAATCTGTTTAACTGCTGGTTTAGGAGAAAATTCTAAACAAACAAGAATTGATATTTTAAATAAAATAGCTTCATTAGGAGTAAAAATTGATTTAGAGGCTAATGACTTTAGAGGAGAATTTAGAAAAATCAGTACTGAAGATTCTAAAATTCCTGTATATGTTATACCAACAAATGAAGAATTAATGATTGCTATTGATACATACGAAATAGTTAAATAATAATTAAAGTAAAATTAGTAATAACTGATTTTACTTTTTTATTATTAAATCGTTTGACTAATTAGTACGTGATTGATATAATTAAAAAGAAACAAAGTAGGAAGATGATAAAAATGAATTTAAGAAGCGAATATCATAAAATATATAGACAAATTAAGAAATTTGATACTATAGTAATAGCTCGTCATGTTGGACCAGACCCAGATGCTTTATCTAGTCAAATAGGTTTAAAAGAAGCAATATTAAATAAATTTCCAAATAAAAAAGTATATGCTGTAGGGGCAACTGCTCAAACATTTAAATACTTAGGTAATTTAGATAAATTTAATGACGAAATGTATAATAATAGTATGTTAATAGTATTAGATACTCCAGATTCTAGAAGAGTAGATGGAGTAACACCTAAAAGATTTAAATATTTAATTAAAATAGATCATCATCCTTTTATAGAAAAGTTTTGTGATATAGAAAAAATTGATGATACATCTTCTAGTTGTGCTCAATTAATTATTGAATTAATTAATAATACACCATTAAAGATGACAAAATCTATTGCTGAAAAATTATTTATAGGAATAATTGCGGATACCAATAGATTCCTATTTAAATATACAACACCTAAAACTTTCAAATTAGTATCTAATTTAATAAGAGATACTAAAATTGAATTTACTGATTTATATGAAAAATTATATTTAAGACCAGTAAAAGAAGTTAGGTTTCAAGGATATATATCAGATAATATGATAATTACTGAAAATGGTTTTGCATATATAAAATTAACTAACGAAGATATTAAAAAATATAATGTTGATGCTGCTACTGCAGGAAACATGGTAGGTAATTTTAATTACATTATGGATGTATATGCATGGGCTGTTTTTACAGAAGATTTAGGATTAGATCAAATAAGAGGTTCTATAAGATCAAGAGGACCAATAATTAATGAAATAGCTTCTCATTTTGGTGGCGGTGGCCATATATTTGCTAGTGGTGTTAGATTAAAAGATTTTAATGAAGTAGATGCCTTAGTAAAAGAATTAGATGAAGCTTGCAAAGTATATAAAGAAGATAAATAATATCTTCTTTTATTTTTCAATATAGTGTATAATTTAAGTAGGAGGAATAAAAATGAGAAAAAATTTAGTTAGAGAAAAATTTAATTGGGTAAGTATTATAATTACATTAGTATTTGCTTTTGTATTATATTATTTATGTTTACCAGCTTTTAATTTAGCAAGTATAGGATTTTGGTTTTATATAGGTATAGTTTTAACATTCTTTACTCTATGTAATTTAGTAACAAAATTTGATAGTGCAGGTAAAGTAATAGGCAGTTTAAAATTAGTAGGTGGATTAGGTATAGGTATATTTACTATATTTTTACTAATTATTTTAGTAAACTTTATACTTTCACCAGTATTTAATTCAAAAAGATTTTCTAAACGTATAGATATAAATGAAGATGGTGATTTCTATAAAGATGTTGAGAAAGTTGATTTTTCAAAAGTACCTTTATTAGATAAAGAATCTAGTCAAAAACTAGGTGATAGAGTTATGGGACAAATGTCAGAATTAGTTTCACAATTCGATGTATCAGATCTTTATACACAAATTAATTATAATAATGAAATAGTAAGAGTTACTCCACTTGAGTATAATGGATTTTTTAAATATTTATCAAATCATAAAAAAGGAGTAAAAGGTTATATTACAGTTAACTCTGTAGATGGTAGTGCTAAATTAGTTAAATTAGATAAAGGTATGAAGTATATGGATTCTGCTATTTTAAATGAGGATTTAACTAGAAAATTAAGATTTAGTTATCCAACAAAAATATTTGGAGCAAAGTCATTTGAAATAGATAATGAGGGTAATCCATATTGGATAGTACCTACACTTAAATATGTTGGTATTGGATTATGCGAAGAAGTAGAAGGCGTTGTAATATTAAATCCTATTACAGGTAAATCAAAATATTATGATGTAAAAGATGTTCCTACTTGGGTAGATCATGTATATAGTGCTGATTTAATAATTGAACAAGTTGATGACTGGGGTGCTTATAAACAAGGTTTCTTAAATTCAATATTTGGTCAAAAGAATGTTACAATGACAACAGAGGGTTATAATTATTTAGTTATGAATGATGATGTATATTTATATACAGGTATAACTAGTGTTGCTACTGATGAATCAAATTTAGGATTTATATTAACTAATATGAGAACTAAAGAAACTAACTTCTATTCAGTTCCAGGGGCTGAAGAATATAGTGCTATGGCAAGTGCTGAAGGTCAAGTTCAACAAATGAAATATGTTGCAACATTCCCATTATTAATTAATTTAAATGGTCATGCTACATATTTAATATCTTTAAAAGATAATGCAGGTTTAGTAAAAATGTATTCATTTGTAGATGTAGCAGATTATCAAAAAGTAGCAGTCACAGATGCATCTAAAGGTGTTGAAGTAGCCGCTTCAAATTATTTAGGTAATGAGAATATAGAAGTAGATGAAAATAAATTAACTACAAAAGAAATAACTATATCTTCAATATCATCTGCTGTAATAAATGGAAATACATATTATTATATAGTTGATACAGATAACAAAAAATATATGTGTTCAATTAATACAAATAAGAAATTATTACCATTCTTAAATTCAGGTTCAACTATTAAAGTTTCTTATGAAAAAGATACTGAAGTAATTGAATTATCAAAAGTAAAATAAAGATGCTTAGGCATCTTTTTTATTGCTTTAATATTATTAGATGTAGTATACTAAATATATTAAACGAGGTGTATTATGAAAGAATATATAAAAGAAAATAAAAAGTTATTAATAAATGCATTATTATCAATAGTATTAATAATAATAGTATTATTAGGTATATTAATTGTTTATTCAAATAAGGAAACTGAATTAGAGAAATTTAATAATACAGTTCTAGGTGTGATAGAAAATATTAAAGATATAGATATAAAAGATGAATATAAATTAATCAATTTTCCAGATAAAGAAAATGTAATAACAAAAAATGGAAAAATAAAAAGAATATCTGGTAAAAAATATAATGAGTTTGAAAAAGGTTATATATTAGTATATAAAGATAAAACTTATTCATTTAAATTAAGTAATGGTAAATATTGTGCTAGTAAAAAATTAACTGATTCAAGTATAAATATAGATATTTTTACTGAGTGTGAAAACTATGATGTAGAATATAAATAAAAGGAAGAAAATTATTTTTCTTCCTTTATTTTTTTACCTTGATAACTATCTCTTCTAACAAGCTCTTTATCTATTTCATTTAAAACACCAAATTTTTTTATTAACCAATCTGGTTCTATTAGATCACTTACTTTAGGATCACCAGTTATTCTATTAATAACTATTTCAGGTCTTAAATATTCTAATTCGTCACATACAATATCAACATATTCTTCTCTTGATAAAACGTGAAAATGTTCTTTTTCATACATATTAGCAAGCTCAGTATTCTTTAAAATATGTAACATATGAATTTTAATTCCTTGAATATCTAATTTATTTAGATATTTTACTGTTTCAATCATCATCTCTTTAGTCTCATATGGTAATCCATTAATTATGTGGATAACTACGTTAATATTTCTTTTTCTTAACTTTTCCACCATATTATCAAAACATTCTAGTGTATGACAACGATTTATCAACAGAGATGTTTCTTTATGAATGGTTTGTAAACCTAATTCAACAGTTAAATATGTTTTTTTACTTAATTCTTCTAAATAATCTAAACATTCATCGGTAATACTATCTGGTCTAGTAGCTATAGATAAACCAATAACATTATCTAAATTTAAAATAGTTTCATATTTTTCTTTTAAAACTTTTAATTCTGCATAAGTATTTGTATTTGCTTGAAAATAACCAATGTATTTACTATTAGGCCATTTTTTACTCATTATTTCTTTTACTTCATAAAACTGTTTTACTAAGTCTTCTTTTGGATTGCCAGCATAATCACCACTACCTAGACTAGAACAATATATGCAACCTTTAGTTCCAACTTTTCCATCCTTGTTAGGACAAGAAAAACCAGCATTTAAACTAACTTTAAATACTTTTGAATTAAATTTATGCTTATAAAAATAATCAAGAGTATGATATCTTTTATTGCTATCACTATAAATAAAATTGTTATTCATATAATTCACCTAAATTCTTTATTTATTATAGCATAATGCTAATAAAATATAAAAAAACATTGAATTTATTTAATAATTATAAGAAATTTGATATAATTATATAGGAGGTAGAATATGAAGAAGAAATTTAGTTTATTTTATGGAATTATAGTATGTTTTGCGATTTATATATTATTAAGTTGGTTTATTCCAACTGCATCAGTTGCTGATAGTGCTGTAACTGCAGGTTCAACTAACCCAGTAGGATTATTTGGAATTGTATATTATGGTGGATTAACAATTGGTACATTTATTCAATTTGGTTTAATTATTCTAGCAATAGGAGGATTCTACGGAGTTATTTCTAAAACTGGAGTATATAGCAAACTAGTTGATGAAATCACAAAAAAGGTAGCAAAGAAAGATAAGTTATTCTTATGTATAACAGCAATTTTATTTGCAATCTTAAATTCAATTTTAGGTGTTCCATTTGCAATCATGGTATTAGTACCATTATTTATGGAAGTAATTATAAAATTAGGATATAAGAAAATAATTGCTTTCACTGCAACAATAGGAGCAATGTTAGTTGGTTCATTAGCGTCAACATATGGTTATAATGTAGCTGGCTCAGCAACTGCTTTATTAGGAATATCAATTAATTCAGGTATATTATTTAGATTTATTTTATTAGCTATTTCTTTATTGCTATTTGTATTATTTATACTTAATGGTAAAGTAAAAGAAGAAACTAAAAAAGCTAAAAAAGGTACTAAAAAAGAAGAAATAATAGAAGAAGAACAAGTATTATTCTTTGATGAAAAAGAAAAATCTAAAAAGAACACTTTACCTATTAAAGTACTTATGGGATTAACATTCTTATTAGCAATCGTTAGTATGTATAATTGGAATGCTATATTTAAAGTAGATATTTTTGAAACATTCTATGAAGAAATATCAAAAATTACTATAGGTGATTATCCAATATTAAGTAATATTTTAGATTTAACTTATCCATTTGGATATTGGGATTCATATGAATTAGTAACACTTATGTTAATAGGATCTTTACTTATTGGATGGGTATATAGTTTAAAATTTAAAGAAATATTAGAAGGATTTATTGAAGGAGCTAAGAAATTCTTAAAACCTGCAATATATATTACATTAGCAAATATTATATTTACTGTAATGTTATCTGCTTCATCAGGAACAATGTTAACTTGGATTACTGATAAATTTGCAGGTATGACTAAAGAGTTTAATTTATTTGCTGTATCACTTTCATCAATATTTGGTGGATTCTTCTATAATCATTTCTATTATTTATTTAAAGGATTATCAGATGTATTCGCAATCACATACACAACAGATTATTCTTCAATAATAATATTTATTACACAAAGTGTATATGGATTATTAATGATGTTCTTACCAACTAGTTTATTCTTAGTAGCTGGTTTAAGCATGTTAGATATTTCATATAAAGAATGGTTAAAATATATTTGGAAATATTTAATTCAAATATTAATCATTGTATTAGTATTAAGTGTTATTCTTGTATTAATGGTATAATTTAAAAGATACAAATCTATTTGTATCTTTTTTGTTTCGTGTTATAATGAATATAATAGGAAGGGATTACAATGAAGAAGAAT
>DAOPJC010000008.1:4367-19762 GCA_035399485.1 Bacilli bacterium | reverse complement strand
GACCAAAATAATATGTAAAATTAGTAGCTACAGTAGCAGGTATTGCTATCATGGCTACTAATTTTACATATTATTTTGGTCAGGGTATGAATCAAGTAATAGATATAATTAGAAATATTAGTAAATGGAGAAATTATCTATTACAATATGATAGTCATGGTCTATATGAGATATGGCATGAAATATCAAATGCTGCTTCAGGTGCTCCAGCAGAAATAAAAAGAAGTATTAGAAGACCATCTAGTACAGTTAAATATATAGGATCACATATACAAGATTTTAATTCAGATTATAGAATAAATAATATAGATAGAAATAAGTATGTTTGTGTACAAGTTAATAAAGCAATATTAAATGTTAATTCAGTACAAGATGCTTCTAAAAAAAGAGTTGATGATCATTTGCAACCATTTATTGAAAGGCGTACCCCAATTTGTTCTTATTATGGAGCAATAAAAATAGATTATCAAAATCAATATGGACAATTAGATTCTATAGTTCAATTACCAACTAATCATTGTATATATGTAGCTGAAAGTAAACCTACAAGTACAAATGTCATATTTGGTGGAGATACTTATATAAACAGATATACAGAAAAAAACCCATATATGTTTTTTAATACATGGATGTTTGATCAACCAAATGGTACAGAATTTAATTATAGAAATTATGTAAATGGTCCTGTGCCAGCTTATTGGGTAGATACAAATTTATATGATTTATCTGATACTAAAGTTAGTTTTGATGCTATTGGAGAATGGATAACTGGTTCTTGGAATAATGACCCAAATAATGGTGATCCAGATAATGATGATCCAAACACATACTTTGGAGAAGAACCAGTAATAGCATTACCACATAATTTTTTTAATTTGGACGAACCAGAGCCAATATCAGATAAGGGATATCTAATAAAGAAAAATTCTTATGCTTATTTATTTTATAATGGTGTAAGAGATTTCTTTGTTGAATCTGAAATCAATTTAGCTTATAGAGATTATGGTGAAGATTCTTGGGAAAAGTTCCATGATAGTCATTATGAAAATGAATTTACCAATCTTGATATGATGTTTAGATCTGACTTAATTACAAAAAGTATTTATTATAAATATGACATGTCTTTAAGTGTATCCAAATTATTCAGTGGATTTGCTTCTTGGGGTAAAATATTACCAAGAGATTACAATCCTTTACTTTATACAACTTGCTTTGAATATTTACCAAAAAGAGTAGTATATTCTTTAAAACAGATAGAAGGATCTAAAAGAGATAATTGGAGAAATTATTTACCATTAAATTTTAAAGATTTTAAAGGGAAAGTATCTGTAATGAAGTCTTTAAATGCTACTGGTACAGTTATATTATTTGAAGATAAAGAACCTATATTCTTTCAAGGAGTAGATCAATTGCAATCACAAAGTGGTAATAAATTTACTATAGGTGATGGGGGTTTATTCGCAAATGTAGAGCAAACAATGGTTAATGCTGATGATTCTATTGGATATGGTGAATGTATATCTTCTAGATCAGCTGTGAATACACCATTTGGTTTATTTTGGATATCACAAAAATCAGGTAAAATATTTCAATATGCAGGTAATCAACCAGAAGAAATTACCAGAAATGGTATGAAATATTGGTTTAATGAAAATTTACCTTCCCAAATGTTACAAACATATCCAAATTATCCACATTACGATAATCCTATTATAGGTGTAGCATGTCAAACTATTTATGATCCTCAATATGAATTATTATATTTTATAAAGAAAGATCACAGACCAAGATATAATACTTATACTTTTGAAGATAATTCACCATTAGTATCAAATGTAAGTCAAAATACACCAGGACTTAAATCTACATTATATAATACACAATATTTTGAAGATGCTTCATGGGTAGCAAGTTATGACCCTAAATCTAAAAAATGGATTAGTTTTCATACATGGATTCCTTCTTTAGTAATACCATCATTAAAACATTTTTATACTACAGATCCTGTTTTATCAGCACAACTTGATTTAAATACTTCTACTAGTTATAATTATGACACAGGTAAGACTTTATGGAAACATAATGAAAGATATGATGATTTTTGTACTTACTATAATCAACCATCTTATTGGGAAATAGACTATCCTATTGTAACACCTAATCAAATTACTACATTAAGAAATGTAGAATATGAATTAGAATGTTTTGCATTAGCTCAACATGAATACGACAAAACTCATAAATTAGATGAAAATTTTGATAGAGCTTTAATACATAATTCAGAACAAATATCAGGATGGTTATATTTAGTTAACAGACCTAAGAACGATCCATATACAATGATGACTTATCCTCAGTATGTTAATGCTCCACCACATTATGATATACTTTGTTCTAAAGAAGAAAATAAATATAGATTTAATCAATTTTGGGATATAGTAGCAGATAGAGGTGAATTTTCACATGATGGTAGAGGATTATTTATTACTAGTGCAAATGGTATAGATAGAAGAATTGTAAATACTGCTATTAATTATTTAAAACCTGTCACACAACGTAAAAAATTTAGACATTATGGTAATAATTTATTATTGAGAAGGGTAGGTAGAAATGAAAGAGGAATAATGCCTAAAATGGTGCTTAAATTAGCTAATAATAAACTTTTAAATAGTCCAAGATAATGTATTCAACAGAAGGTTATAGAAGAAATAGTCCTGATAGAAATAATCCTTATAATATTATACCATCGGGAAATATATCAATGAAAGGAGTTGATTTTCCAATTATAGGTATTGATGAATATGGTAATGTTAAATGGATGATGCCTAATGAAGATTATCACTTTCCTGGTAATACTGTATTAGAAATACCTTATATGCAACAAGGTGGTATTCATATTAATCCAGCAAATAAAGGTAAATTCACAGCACAAGCTAATAGAGCTAATATGGGAGTACAAGAATATACTAATTATGTATTAAGAAATAAAGAAGACTTTAATTCTACTACAGTAAAGAGAGCTAATTTTGCTAGAAATGCTAATAAATGGAAAAAACAAGAAGGAGGAGAAATGAATGAAGAAATAATTAAGAAAATTCAAGAGGCTCTACAACAAGGAGTAACTCCTGAACAACTTGTTAAAGAATTGCAAAAGCAAGGTGTAAGTGAACAAGAAGCAATACAAATGATAAGTGCTGCTATGCCACAACAAGAACAGATGCGACAATATCAATATGGTACTACAGTAAGACATAATTATGCTGATAATATTAATTTTGATAATAAGTTTAATGCAACAGCTTTAGGATTAAATGCAGTATCAAATCCACGTAATATGACATGGGCTTTACCTGATACAGGGTTTGGTTCAGGATTAAAAGCTATATCAGGATTAGCATCAGGACTAGCAGGTAGTTATTTAGGGTATGCTAAATTGTTTAGCAAAGATAAAATTCATGTACAAGATCCTAAAGAAAAACCAATAGTATCAACTCCATATATTCCTGAAGGTAAAGATGTAACAAAAATTGTAAAACCTTCTTCAGACATTCCTACTTGGGATTGGCAAACACAACATCCTGATTTAACTGCTGATAATATGACAGGTAAAGCATCTTATACTGTTCCTAATAAAGATAATACTGTTAACAATTGGTATAATGCACCAGGACAAAATACAATAGGTCCTGTTGAATTTAAAAGAGGAGGTATGAAAAAATATCAACAAGGAGATCGAGTAATGGATATGACTTCTATGAATCAAATGAATCCTGAATTTTTAAATCCAGAAGCATTTAATATTACTTTTAATAGTATGTATCCATATTTAAAAAATATACAACCTTCTACTACAACACAACAAGAACAAAATGAATCTAAAGATAATTCTACAATAACATCAATGAATGATGATGCTTTAGGGTTTATGATTGCTAATAATGCTTTAGTAGGATTTCAAAACTTTAATGATGTATTGTCAGCAAGAGATCAAGAAAAAGAATATAATCAAATGTTAATGAGAACTGGTAATTCAGATCAAAGATATAATCCTATTAATCCTACTAATCCTTATGGAATGTACACTCCTAATGTTGGTATTGGTTCTAATTATGGTTTAGTAGCTAATAGTCATATTCAAGATTTTGGTACTGGAATGGCTAGTGCTAAATGTGGTGGAACTAAAAAGAAATATCAAGAAGCAGGTACAGTAAGAGAAATTAGAGTAGATAAAAACAGTGCCATAATGGGCGTTCCATTGAATCAAGACCAAAATAAATATAGTTGGATACCTAAAGATCAAATACCACCTATTATTTTACATTCAATGAGGAATACTATAAGTGCTGTACCAAATTCTGTAAAAAGTTTTAATGATTATTATGAAAATCCAAATTTAAAAAACATAGGAGCTTTTGATTACAGTAGTGCTAGCAATGGACCTACTCAATATCAAATATTCGGAGATAATGGTTCACAAGATTTAAGGAGTTCTCACAATATACCATCTTTATACATGTATGCTACAGAACCTGGTGATTCAATGTTTTTTGAAAATGATAAATATTTTAAAAGCCGATTAAGGTCCAATGATAGACCTGTTTATACTCCAATTATAAACGGATATGCAGATGAGGTAAATGTTAAAACCAAAGCACTTATGCAAACTCTTTCTGACGATTATGATAATTATAAAAAATCAAAATATCAAGAAGGTGGGGAGTATAATCTTACACAAGAAGAGATAGATTATATCTTAAAAAATGGCGGTGAGATAGAAATGCTAGATTAAACTTGTAAAATTAAAATAAATTTTGTATCTTTGTAGTATATAATTTATGAGAACAAAACTTACAAAACAAGAGGTTATAAAGTTTCAAGTGTAACTATAAAAATAGGTTTTGGATTAAAAGAAGAAAGAAAAAAATAATTAAAGAAGTTGTTGATGAATAAACTTGTTGCATATAAATACAGATTGTATCCAAATAAAATACAGCAAACGTTGTTAAATAAGACAATGGGAAGTGTGCGTTATTTTTGGAATAACCAAGTTGCAACATTCAAAACATATAACAAAGAAACAAATCCAAAACCTGAATTTAAAAGTAGTACAGAATTAAGAAATGAAATGGAATGGATGAAAGAAATTAGTGCTGCTGCCATTCAGCAAAAAGAAATTGACTTTAAAGAATATAAAAAACAATTATTTAACAAATCAAGAAAAAAGAAAATAGGATTTCCTTCTTTTAAAAAGAAAAACAATAGACAATCATTTAGATTGCCTAATCAAAAATTCAAAGTAATTGGAAATAAAATTCAATTAGAAAAGATTGGTAAGGTAAAGATGGTGGTTGATAGAAAATTACCCGAAGGAAAATTAATGTCAGTTACTGTCAGTAAAAATCCATCAGGACAATACTTTGCATCTATTCTAATTGAAACAAAAGTAAATCATAAACCTAAGACCAATAAGGAGATTGGAATTGATTTAGGTATTAAAACATTTAGTACCCAATCAGATGGTGTTGAAATTAGTAATCCGAAGTTTCTTAGCAAAAACCAAGTTAAGTTACGCAGGATGCAACAATATCTTTCCAGAAAACAAAAAGGTAGTAATAGGAGAAACAAATGTAGGTTGAAAATTGCCAAACTACATCAGAAAATAACAAACCAAAGAGATTGGTTTTTACATAATTATTCTACTAAATTAATTAATGACTTCGATAGAATATTTATTGAAGATTTAAACGTAGCTGGAATGATGGAAAATCATTGTCTTGCTGGTGCAATAAGCGATGTTAGTTGGAATAAATTTGTTTCAATGCTTTTTTATAAAGCTGAGTTGTATGGAAAAGATATTGTAAAAATAGATAGATTTTTTGCAAGTAGTAAGACGTGTGTGTGTGGATTTAAAAATAATAATTTAAAATTATCAGATAGAAGGTGGGTTTGTCCTACTTGTGGATGTGTTAATCAGAGAGATTTGCTTGCAGCAAATAATATTTTAAAAGAAGGTCGTAGGAGTTTAGACGACTTAACGAACGCAGAGGTGGCGGTTACAAAACCTGTGAAGCGTTTAGAATTAAACGACAATGTGTTTGTAATAAAAATTCATAACTATCTTTGTAATAGTAAATAAACTTTATTTATATGCCTAACGTAAGAATTAAAAAAGCACCAAGAACAGGAGATCAAGAAGATTATGCTCTTGTACATAATAATGTGGCAACATCAGAATCAAAACCTAAAGAAGGTGTTAAAAATACAATAAAAGCTGTACCTAGAAAAGAAGCTTCAATTGAAGTGGAAGGTGGGGAATCAGTAGTAGGAGATATTAATCAAGATGGATTTTTAGAACTTATGTCATTTCAAGGTAAAAGGCATAGTGAAGGCGGAATGCCTGTTAATATACCAGATGGTTCTTTTATATTTTCAGATACAGCAAAACTTAGAATAACAGATCCAGAATTACTTAAATACTTTGGCATGGGTGGTAATAAGAAAGGTTATACTCCTGCTCAAATATCTAAGAAATATCAAATAAACGAATTTATTGATACTTTAAAAAGTGAAGATACTGATGATATTTCTAAAAAGACAGCTAATGAGATGTTAAAGAATAACACAAAGAAATTAGCAGAATTGGCAATAGTACAGGAATCAATGAAAGGTATGCCTAATGGAGTTCCTGATTTTGCTGCTAATGTTATGGCAGGATTACAAGAACAACAACCACAGATGAAAGATGGTGGATGGTTGCCTAAAGCTCAAGATGGTAGTGAAAAATATCCAACAGAACCTTATGATAGAAATAAACAGCGTTCTGAAAATATTAGTAATTTTTGGAATAAACAACTACCTGTAGCTACTGATTATATTATGGACAATTTTTTTACAGCTCCTATTAAAATGGGAAGTGATCTTACAAATTGGCTTTTTGGTGCACCTTCAAATTATTATTATAATTGGGGGAACACTTCAAAAAATAAATCAGATTCTAATATATCTTCTGATTTTGATTATAGATCAAAGTTAAAAACTACTCCTGTAAATCAATATAAAAATGATCCTAACACTCCTGTTAAACCTTCTATTAAATATCCAACTACATATCCAATACAATTAGAAGGAGTTAATATTAATAATAAAGAAGAATATGATTTATTTTTGAAAAACAAAGGTGTAAATATTCCACCAAAACAAAATATAAATACTTCTACAGGAACATCTTCTTACAACGGTAAGAAAACTACATACATTGAATCAAACGCAACATTTGAAAATTTAGATTAATATGCCAGATAATAAAAATAAAGTTACTATAGAAGAGAAAGAAGGAAAATCTTTTATAAATGGTGTAGAGGCTACTGTAACAAGTAAGGGGTTATATAAAATAACTGATAATAATGTGACATATTATTATAATGCAGATGGTACATTAAGACGTACTCAATCTAAAGATTTGATTGTAGATACGCAAAATGGAGAATATATAATAGGTGTGCCAAATCCACAGGGAGGTTATTATTCATATAAATCTAAAGAAAACCCATTATTAAAAGATTATACTCAAAATGATTTATATAAAACCACAAGTGAGTTTAATTCTTTTATAGATCAAGATGAAGAATTACAAGATGACATTTATAATGAGTTTATTAAAACTTATACAGAAGGATATAATAAACATTCAGCAAAACATAAAGATTTAATACCGCCTAAAGATTTAACTAAAGAACAAGTTATTCAAATTTTAAAAAAAGGTAATGAAGATAATTCTAAAATTCAATCTTTATTAGAAGATAGTGATTTAACGCAAGACGCTAATTGGGATAATTGGACAGGTGGTAGAAATTATTATTATAATAAAGTAGCTAATTCATTAGGTGTTACACCTATGAATGATGCCGAAACTGCTATATTTCAATCAGCTTATCAAGCTGCTGCAATTACATCAAGAGATAAAAAACATGCTGATAAATTTAAAAAAAGAAATTTAGAAGTTACACCAATAGGATTAGATGATGAGACGTGGGATGCTAAAGGAAATATAAGTCATTTTGATTTAACTTATGGTAATACTACTGTTGGACAAGTAATAAGAAAAGCAGGAGATGCATCTGTTACTGAAGATTCTATTGTTGAAACTAAAGAACCACCAGTTGAAGATAAAAGAGATCCTTTTACAGTAGATAAAGTAGAACCTGGAGAAGATTTTGATAAAGAAAAACCAGTATTAGATACATGGTTTGCACCTGATATTACTAATTTTGTAGGAGCTATTACAGATCCTATTAATAGATATGAACCTGTACAAGGTAAAGTTAATTTAGTAACTCCTGGATATGATTTATTAGATCCTACAAGACAACTTGCAGCTAATCAAGAACAAATGGCAAGGTATCAATATATGTTAGAAAATTCTGTTGATCCACAAATAGCGTTGTCAGCTTCTTTAGCAGCATCTGGAGAAGGATTTCAAAATGCTGCTAATGTATTAGCCAATGTAGAAAATGCTAATGTAGGTATTGTAAATCAAGCATATCAACAAAATGCTGCTATTGAAAATAATGAAATAATGGCAAATGAAAATGCCAGACAAAAATATATAGCAGAAATGGCTACTTTAAATGAGAATATGGATAAAGCCAAAAGTCTCAAAAAATGGAGAATAATCAGTGCTTATAATCAAGGTTGGCATAATTTCAATAAAGATCAAATGATGGAGCAAGTATTATTTCCACAAGTTCATACTGATAATATTACAGGAGCAGTACAATTCTCTGGTAATGGTAGAGCTATAGATGAATATAATACTTACAATAATCCTTATGGTATGGGTAATTCACAAAATCCAATACCTTCTACAGATGCTTTAAAATCTTATTATGATGAATTAATTGGAAAAGGATTTACTCCTGAATTTGCAGAAAACTTTTTACTAAAACAAATATCAGCTAATAAAAAGAAAAGCAATAATTCTACAGAACAAGATTATGCAGAAGCTCAAGGATTATCAACACAACAATTTGGAGGAGCATTTAATATTAACGATTATATAGGAATTTAATATGGCAAATTTCTTACCAATGAATAGCAGTCCCTTTGGACAAATGAATTTATATACACCTGATTGGAGTTTTCTAACTACAGTTATGGGTACAAGACAGGCTGAATATGATAGAGGGTTTAATATTGCTAAATCTCATTATGATAATCTTAAATATGCTGCTCTTACTAATCCTGAAAATATGGAACAAAGAGAATATGCTTTTAAACAATTAGAAAATAATATTAAAAGTATTACTAATTTAGATTTATCAAAAGGAGAAAATATTAACAAAGCATTAGATGTAATGAATCCTATTTCAGAAGATAAAGCTATTGTATATGATATGGCTTATACTAAAGCAATGGCTTCTGAAAGAAGTAAAATGGAAGCTATTAAAAATAGTACAGATCCTGAGGTAAGAAAATTATATAATAGATATTCAGAAATGGAAATGGGTTATGCAGATTTAAATATGCAAGAAGCTCATAGAAATGATGGTTCTATATTTGAAATTAAACCTGTTAAACATGTTGCTTATAGAGATTATATAGGTGATTTAGATAAGAAAATGAAAGATGCTGGTATTAGTATTAAAGCATCTAATGTTACAGGAGATGGTTATATCATAGAGACTAAGAATGGTCCAATGTCTATTCCTTATTTTAACTCATGGGCGCAAATGCAAATGGGAGATCAGTATGATGAACAATTTGCTGTAATGGGCAGAGTACAAACTGAAACTGCTATTAGAAATACTATGGATACTTATGGTGTAGATAGAAAATCAGCACAGGCTTATGTAGCAGAACAATTAGCACCAATACTTGCAGATAAAGAAGCACAAAAGGAGTTAGCTTATAATGAGGCTTATAAGAATACATCTACTAAATTAAATATATTTAAACAAGATTTGATTAAAGCTGGGATAAATGGTGTACCTGCTAGTAAATATCCAGAATATCAAGCATTACAACAAGAATTAGCAACATTAGAAAAAATTTCAGAAAATGCTGCTTTAGAAAAAATTAAACTACAAGATCCTTCTTATATATTATCTAATATGTCTTATTATTTTGGTAATAGTGCTAAAGATCAACATATACAAAAATGGGCTTCTTCTACAGCTATGGCTACTATGGAAGAATCTATAAAAGATGATAATGTTTGGCTTACCAAATATAAAGAATCACAAACTAATTGGAGACACGCTCAAAGATTAGAATTTGACATGTATAAGTTTAATACTGAGATGCAATATAAAATGGATACAGAAGGAGTTAAACAGAATGCAGATGGTACTTATACAAAAACAGGAGTTAATAGTGTTACAGAAGTTGGAAATTATACATCAGATAAAACTTTATTTAAAGCTGATATATTAGAACAAACAAGAGTAGATGCTGAAAATAATTTATATAATACTACAATTAACTCTGATGATGGTTTATTAAACATGATTATTAGAATAAATAGCGGAGATGATGAATTATCATTAGATACATTTACTAATTATCAACAAACTCTTAATGGGTTAAAAGAATATGCTGACAAAGGAGGAATTTTACCTTATTGGAATAAAGAAAATCTTGGTAAAATAAAACAAATGATTATAGATTTGGGTTTAAACGCAGAAGCTCCAGTATTTATACCAAATGGTGCTGGAGCAGCTGAATATTTAAATTATTTAAACACAGCTATTTATGAAAAAGCTTCTGAAATAATCGAAAAAAACCCAAATGCTGTAAATGTTAATGCAGATTTATATAAAGGATTAGTATCTACAAAAGAAGCTGTAGATAATAATTTACAAATATTAAATGATACATATGCCTTTTGGGATAAAGCTGGTCCAGAAATGATGAGTAGTGGAATGTTTTATTTAAGTTCAATGAATATAGTTGGATTTACTCCAAATGGAAATCCAATAATGAATACTGCTCAATTGACAGATGCTCAAAAAAGTATTTTAGATAAAATAGCTCCTGATGATATTATGTCTGGTGTAGCTGTTACTAAAATTCAGAATATAGTAGTGAGCAATCCAAATAGTATAAGTAGGTTATTAAATGAAGATATTATAAAACCAAATACATTTAAAGGTACTGGTAGTTATGATGATGATATTGATGATATTATAGAAATGTTTCAAAAAAATCCTGAAGTAATTTCTACAGAATTTGGTAATAGTATAGATGTAGCTTATGACCCTGTAGATAAATCTTATATATTTTCATTAAAACCTGGTGAATCTAAAGATAAGAAAAATGTTAAATCAGGAAGTATTACATTTAAAGTAGATGAATCAGCAATTGAGTCAATAGGTATTTTAAGAGATACTTATAGTAATATTAAAAATACATCTCAACTACCTTCAACAATGTTAGGTGGTGAGTGGGGTGAAATGCTTAATAATAAATATCACTTTATTGAAAGTGATCCTGCTATATCAGCACAAGGTTTTAAATATATTATAAAAGCTAATAACAATGGTGGATATACAATGGAATATGCTTTTCAAAATCCTAATGGTAGTTGGACAAAAGGACAACAATCTAGGAATGAGAGTACTCCTCAAGAAAGTTTAGTAGCTTTAAAGGCTACTGTTAGTCAATTGGAAACTTATTATCTCGCTAGTAAAAAAACAGCATTAAATAATCAATATCAAGCAGAAGAAATAATACCTTTTTAAGATATGCCACAACTAGATTTCACACAAGATATGCTATCTGTAATTAATAATGGATTGCAGAATGTAGATAATATAGCAGCAGAATCTTCTAAAAAATATGCAGGAGCTAGTTTAGTAGATCCTAATATAGTTGATCCATATAGGTATCAAAAAGACTTTAATCCTATGACTTTTAATCCGTTTGATGAAAGTAATCATGATAGATGGGTTGCAAAAGAAACATGGGGTACAGCTTTAACAAAAGGATTTGATGGGTTTGCTACTAGATTTGGTAATACTTTTGTTGATTATTGGAAAGATTATGGAAGAATGGCAGATGCTTTGGTTAATTGGGATATGGATAAATTACTTCCCTCTGAATCTGAGATGTATGCCCAACATTATAAAGATCAACAAGACATGCTTAAAAATAAAGTCTTTGTTCCTTATGGAGAAGAAGATGGTATTTTTAATAAGTCTGGTATATCTGAATTTGTATCTAATGCAGGTTTTGCTATGGGTACATATGCAGCATTTGCTACTGAATTATTAGTAGATGCTGGTATTACAGCATTAACTGCTGGTGGAGGATCTGGTACATTTGGAGCTACTGCTACAAAATTTGGTGCTAAATTAGGATTAACACATGTAGATGATTTCTTTAAAGGAATATTTAAAGTAGGTCACATGGATGATATTGCTAAAATTACTACTAAAACTGCTAGCAAAGTTGATAATTTAGCCAAAACAGGTAAAAATCTTACTAACATGAGTAATGCTAGTAAAGCAGTAATTGGTGATGCTTTAGATATGATGACTTTTAATGTAAAAAATATATTAAAATCTAAATCAGCAGGTGAGTTTTTTTTAAATGCTGCCAAAGGAATACCTGTGATTGGTTCTGGTGTAAGACAAGCTGAAAGAATTGTTAAAGCAGGTAAAGCTGGGTATGGTATTGCTACAATGGCTGGTATGGGTATTAGAGGTGTTCAAAGAATGGCTAATGAATTTAACATGGCATCGACAGAAGCTACATTTGAAGCTATTAGTGCTTATGGTGAAACATTAGATTTTATACTTAAAGATTATCATGATAATTATGGAGAAGGTCCTAATGGATTAGACTTCTCATTAATGCAAGATAATGCTTTAAAAGCAGCTACAGCTAATTATCAAACTAACATGGCTGTATTATTAGCAAGTAATAAAATACAATTTGGGGTTTTATTTAATAAATTTCCAATGCATAAATCGTGGCTTACAAGGCAAATTATAAATGAAGCAGGTGAAGGTATTGTAGGAGTTACAGGTAAAAAGAGAGCATTAAAAGTATTTGATACTAAAAACTTATTTGGAGGTGTAAAAACAGTTGCTAAGATAGGAAAAGAATTTGGTTGGAAAAAAGCTTCATGGGAAGCTGCTAAAATATTTAGAAAAGATTTTCTCAAGTTTGATGTAATGGAAGGTGTGCAAGAAATAATGCAGGAAACTTCTAATATAGCTTGGAAAAACTATTATGCTGCTCAATATGCTGGTGCTGAAAAATCTATTACAGATGCTTTTGGAGAAGGTTTAGGAGAACAATGGTCTAAACAAGGATTGAAAGTATTTATACATGGTGCTATGACTGGTGGTGTTATTAGAATACCTACTAAAATAATTGGTACTACATTAGAACAGTCTCAAAAATATGCTGCTGATAGACAATATGGTAAAGAAAATAATCCCATAAGACAAGCAGAAACACAAAGAGCAAAAGATATTGAAACTGTAAATGTTGCTGCTTGGACTGCTGATTATAATAAATCATCTGTATCACAACTTGTCAATACTTTAAAAAGTTCTATTCAAATGGATGAAGCTGTAAAAGCTAATAGTGAATTTGAATGGAATAATGGAAAAGATAATATGATGATACAAGCTGCCATTGCTGCTAATAGATTAGGTATAGATAATGCTTATATTAGAGCTATAGAACATATGGCAGATGATATGACAGTTGATGAATTTAATAAGGTTATGGGGATAAAATTAGAAGATACTAAATATAAAACCCCACAAGAATATGCCAAATCAATTGCTAAACAAGTAGGGTTATACTCTGACACTGTAACCAAAATCAGAAAAGAATTTGAAAATTTAATTGATCCAATGGCATTTGCTCCAGAAAGCATGAATCAATACGCAGCTATGATTACAAGAGCAAAACAAGAAGAAGCTATTGAAATGATAGCAATGATGAAAATTAAAGGTGATAGAAATACAGATAGAATTAAATCTTTAAAAGAAGAAATAAGTAAATTACCTGGATTAGAGTCATCTTCTCAATATGCCTTTAATATATTAACTTCTGTAAAAGGTTCTAAATCTGAATTAGGAGAAATACAAAATAGAATATTAACAATAAAAGAATCTTTAAAATTACAAACTTTAACAGCTTCTGAAAAAGCTAAATATGAAGAACAATTAAAAGATTTACAAGAAAGAGAAGATGATATTAAAACATGGCAATCATTCTTTACTACTAATTCAGAAGGACAAGAAGTATTTATAGGAGAAACTATAACAGAAGAAGAAACTGGTAAGGTATTACAACATGACACAGAAAGTAAAAAAGTAAAAGATTTATTTAGAAAAATAATTAATAGTAAAAATAAAGAAGATGGTTTATCTGAAATATCAGAAAAAGCATTTCAAGAATCAAGTATAAAATTATCTGATATTATTAAATTAACCAATCAGACTAAATCTTTAATGGATAGTTATAATTCTCTTTATAATGCTGAAAAGTTTCAAGAAGTAGTTAAGAGAATGCACGAAGGACATATTAAATTTATAGTAAGTAATAACTTAGAATATTATATTCAAGTAATGGATAGGAATATTTTAAGATATTTAGCAAAGAAATATAACATATCAGAATCAGAATTAGCTAAAGAAAGAGAGCTAATTGCAGGAACTAATTATAATCTTAATCCAAATGAGCAAATGAATTATGTATTCCAGTTGGATACTATTTATAGTATTATGGATAAGAATTCTAAAATGAAAGAAGATTATAAAAACTTCAGAGAACAGCTCAATTTACAATTAGAAAATAATAAAGCATATCAAGATTTAATTTCTTTAATTGTCGATCCATCTAAGTTTGAAGAAGATATTAAAAAGATAGAAGATTTATTAAAACAAGTTGGAGATATTATTGTAACATTTGATGTTAAAGTATTATCTGAAACAGATCCTACATTTGCTAAACAAGATATATCTCCTGATATAACTCCAGATACAATCACTTCAGATGATATTATAAGAATAGCTGCTAAGTTAAATAAAGATATGGAATTAGCTCCCAATGAAGCTAAACTATATGAAGATGAAAAAGTTAAAGAGTTAGTAGATAAACAAAGAGAGAAACTTAAAAAATCCGATATAGAAATTAAAGATGATAATCCTAATATCATTGAAGAAGATGAATTAAAAGATACTGTAGATGAAATTATATCTGATGAAGAATATGATAAATTTGTAGATAATAATGAAGTATCTGATTCTATATTACAAAGTATTGCTAGTAAAATTATAGAAGATAAAGAATTATCTGATAGAGAAATGGCAATATTTACAGAAAGAACTTCTGATATAGAAGCTTTTATTCAAAAATTAGATTCAGCATCTAAT
>DAOPJC010000008.1:0-4267 GCA_035399485.1 Bacilli bacterium | reverse complement strand
CTGATATTGAAAGAAGAAGAGAAGAATTAGAATCTTCAAGAGAAATAGAGACACTTTATGATTTAACACAACCAATACCAGAAGACTCAAAAGAAATTATATCTAAAATAGAAGAAGCAAATAAGTTAAGGGAAGATGCTCAAGCAAAAAGTGAACAGGCAGCAAAGGAAACAAATGAAGAAAAAATAATAGCTTTAAATTCTGATGCGGATAATTTAAATGAAAAAGCTCAAATATTAGATAAAGAGATAAAAAAGAGTAGAGATATTGTAATTAATAACACACCAATAAAACAAGCAATTACATCTGCTAAAATTTCAGGACAAAGGTTATTAAATAATATAAAACTTGCTGCAAAAAGTAATGAGTGGGTTTCTTCTATGCCTATAAGTAAAGAAGAATTTACAAAACTTGAAGATGCTACAAAAAGGTTATCTGTTAAAAGTATGGGAGAAGTTACTTCAAATTCAGAAGTGATTCCTGATATTTTATTAATTGAAGAAATCAATGCTAAATATGATGCAGAATTAAAAGTATTAGAGACTTCAGAAATACAAGAAAAAGAAACTCCTTTAAATTCTGACTTATTTCCAACACAATCTACAGAAGAACTTAATATAACTTATGCTAGAAAAAAAGCAGAACAAATAATAGAAGAATTACCTGAAGATTTATTATCATCTATAGAAAACATTGAAGATGCTAAATTATATTTACAAAATGTTATATTAGAAAGACTTGTAAAATATACAGGAAAAGA
Source organism: Bacilli bacterium (assembly GCA_035399485.1). GTDB lineage: Bacteria > Bacillota_I > Bacilli_A > RF39 > UBA660 > RGIG4266. The sequence goes on along the minus strand of DAOPJC010000008.1, from coordinate 3,507 downwards.
TATTAGTAATATTACAGATAAAAGAAGTACTAAGGCTATTGACAAAATAGTAAATGAAATAAAACAAGAATTTTTTAATTTAATGGAACAAGAAAGAACTATAGTAGAAGTTGAATCTGTTCCTGATAGTGATATTACAAATGTAGATGTATTATCAACAGAAGGTATTATAGAGCAAGTACAGCAAAATACAGCTATTCTTGTAGAAAGTACAGAAAAAATACTTGTTAATTCAAAAAAAAATAGTAACTTTGTAGCAACAGAAGAAACTATTCTTAACGTACTAAAAGAAATTAAAAACTTTAAATGCTAAAATATGGCAGATTGCAAATCTTTTTATAATCAATATGTGACTATATTCCATGAGCTTTTAGCAATGGATAATCAATTTTCTAATTGGGATTACTTAATGGATTATTTGCTAAAAGCAGACTTACCACAAGATCAATTAGCAATGTCTATTCAAGTGTTTGGTGCTATTTATGATAGATTAAACATATCAAAGCCTGGTATTGTTACAATGGGTAATTGGAAACAGTTAAATGAATCTATTGCTAAAATATATGCAACACCAAATCAAACACAAGAACTCATTAGCCTTAATGTTTCTAATGCTGCTAAAAGTTTATATAATAAAGAAACTAAAAAAGATTATAATAAAAGACTTGAAGAGCTTACAAACATTCTAAATAATGAAGATATTATTTTAATCACTAATGTGCAAGAAATTGGTGGTATTTTTATTGAACAACTAAAAAAATATACTAATGAACCTGACAAATTACAAAAAGTAAAGGACAATATAGATTCTATTTCTAAACTTATTTTATCTAAAGATAAAGCTAAAGGTTTACTTTTTAATCAAATAGTAAACATTAATATTGACGGTAATAAAAATTACAAAGCTCTTGATACTATCGAAGGTGTAGGAACATATCAGAATAAACCTATTGCCTGGATATTAACTAATGATTATAGACAAAAATATGTTATTGTAGATGGTAATAGGTTTTATGAAGTTATCTACAATAATAATGAGATTACTGTTGGTGATGAAATAAATGGTAAAAATATTAAAATCATTAAAAGTCCAAGAAGAAGTAATGAAGTAAAATTTCACAAACAAGAAGGCAAAACTTTTGTAGCTAATGATACTATATCTGATGGTATGGTATTAAGACCGCTGGATGAGTCTAAAGAAGGTTTAGAGAGGTTTAGTAAAATGATTAGTACTGCAACAGGCATTGAAAAAATAATGGCTGTAAAGGTCTCTGAAGAACCTATAGAAAGAACCAATTATATTAAAGATACTATTAACGGAAGACAACATGAGACATTTGAAACTTTAGGGCAACAATCTTATTTAGAACATAATCCTGAAGGAATTATTATAACTGTATCAAGACCAAATAAAGGAGTTGTATTTATAGCAGAAAATAAAGAAACTATTGCCAGTTTATATGGATTATCAAATTTTGTATTTGTTACAGCAGATAATAAAACAATTAAGGTTGATTTCCATAATCCTGAACATCTTAAATTATTACAAACTAAAGCTATAAAAGCTGATAATTCTAAACTTAGTTATTCTGAGATATTAGAAATGCAAAGATTATCTGATTTATATGATGAATTTTCTAAAGAAGTAGAAAATAAAATAGGAGATAATAATGCATTAGATGTTACAGATATATTTAATAAATATTATACTAAAGAATTACAAAATAATGTAAAAGAATTATGGACTATTGAAAAAAGAATAGAGTCTGTATTTGAAAATAAATATTCTAATCCAGATGTAAGAGAATATGATATTCCTTTAAATATAGTACAAGTAGATCAAAATGGAAAAATAATTATGGAATTAGGAATACAAAATATTCCATTTGTAATGTTTTATGACAAACTACAAGGTGAATTTGTAGTTATATCTCCATTAGATGATGATCAATTTATTTATGAGAATAATGAATTTAGTAAACCAGATGAATATTTTAAATCAAAAACATTTGGAAATAAAAATTGGTATGAACATATTACTAAAGGACAAAAGGTTAATCCTAGTACAGAAAATATGTTTATTGTTACTTGGGCAAGACCTACAAAAGAAACAGGGTTTATTCCAAGAACTTACCAAATAGTAGAAATGCTACCTGTATCAAGACAAGTTTCAAATATTGCATTTACAATAGGTTCTTTATTTGAATTAGTAAATTCAACAGGTACTATTAAAGAAGCAAAAGTAACAAATATAAATCAAAATGGATTTGAATTTAATATAGTAAAAACATTAGATAAAACAATCCCTATATTAAATGTGAAATTTGGAATAAATAGTCTTACTAAAAAAGCTACAATTTATTTAAAATCGTATGGAGGTAGTAAATATGAAAATTTATTTCAAAGAATAAAAGAAAATAAAGTTCAAGACATTATATCTTTTGAATTAGACGAGATAAGAATAAAAAAATTATTTGAAAATATTATTAATTCTAAAACTATATCTAATTTTCAAGAATCAGCCCCATTTGTTCATCAAGGCAAAATAGAAACTAAAGAACAATTAGATAGTATAGTTAAAGCTGCTGAAAAATTAAATAGTAAAGAAGCAGCCTTATTACTAGAAGGTATGGATAAAGTACATAATGAACTTGTATCTATATTTGATAATGCTTTAGTAAAATCTTTATTGTCAGAAAAAACATTTACAGGAGATAAGGCTGATATTAAAAATGAATTATATAAAGAATTACTTGATAGTTTAAAGGAAGATTTTAAATTAAGAAATGGTAACTTTGCTCCACAATTTATTTTATTTAAACAGATCCCTAATACTAATACAGAATATAATTTAAATCTTAATTATAAAGAAAATACAAGAAATGCTAAATCAATAAGAGATGTAAGAATATTACAAAGACCTTATGATAAAATATCAAGAAAACCATTAAGTACATTAAGAATTGTTCCTAATGTAAAAACAGAAGTAACTCCTGCAGTTCAATCAGCAATTAATAATACACCATTACATACTGAAATAACAAAAGCAGAAGAGAAGATAAAAGAAAATAAAAAAGAAGAATCAAAAGATATTACCAAACAACCAGATGATTTAGAAATTGATGATATTAATGATGAAGATATTCCTTATGAATTAGCTTCAAGAAGTTCTCATCCTGCTGATAAAATACAGCAAGAATTAGAACAAGAATGGTTAAAAGAAAATCTAAATGCTGATGTTAAAGAATTTGAAGGGTTAACTATAAATAATAATATAGTATTACTCTGATGAATTCAATAGAAGTATTAAAATAGGAATATGGATAGATGAAGAATTTATTGAAAACCCTTATGGTACTCAAATGAATGTGAATGTAAATGAAGTAGAAATAATAAAAGAAAATTAAAATATATGAAAAATCAATTAATCAATTGTTCGGAATCATTAAAAAGAGCTTATGAAATTGCTCTATTAGGAAATCATGAAATTATGTATTGTATAGATAC
>DAOPJC010000007.1:0-22247 GCA_035399485.1 Bacilli bacterium | reverse complement strand
TAGAATAGAAATATTTATGTCTAGCCTAGTAATAATAATTGCGTATATTAGAAAATGTCCTTTAGAAGGATTATTATTATCAATATTTTATGCTTTTTTGATTTCCTTAAAGTATGATATAAATATAATAGTATTATTAAGTGAAGGATTAGTATATTATTTAATATATAAATTTATAAATAAATATAAATATAATAATAACTATTTCATTATTATTTATTTAATGATAAAAATGCTTAGTCTAGTTTTTCTAATAAGATTAACTTTTACTGATAATATTTTAATTACTTTAATACTATGTCTTATATTAACTGTAATTATAATATTCATGATAAATAAAGGTGATAACATTATTAAATATCATATTGCATATAAAGATTTACTTCAAGAAAAACAAATTAAAACATCTTTATTTAAAATAACTCATGAAATAAAAAATCCTTTAGCAGTATGTAAAGGTTATTTTGATATGTTAGATATGAATAATAGTAAACAAGTACAGAAATATATACCAATCATTAAAGATGAAGTTATACATGCATTAATGATACTAAATGATTTTTCTGATTTATCAAAAATAAAAATAAATAAAGATTTAGTAGATGTAAATTATATATTAGAAGAAACTATTAATAATATAAGAGAATTAGCTAAAATAAATAATATAAATATAAAATATAAGAATAATGAAGAAATATATATTGAAGGTGATTATACAAGATTAATGCAAGTTTTTATTAATGTTATCAAAAATAGCATTGAAGCTTTAGATAATAGATTGGTGAAAAAAATAAGTATTAATATTAATAATGATGAAAAAGAAGTAACAATAATCTTTGATGATAATGGTTGTGGTATGGATGAGGAAGTTAAAAATTCTTTTGATAAACCATTTTATACAACTAAAGTGAATGGAACAGGGTTAGGAACTACTTTATCAAAAGAAATAATTATGGCCCATGATGGTACAATTAAATATGAATCAGAATTTAATAAAGGAACAAGAGTAATAATTACATTACCAAAAATAGCTACTAGTTAGAACTAGTAGCTATTTCTGAATATGCATTAATATCATAGGCATGTTGTGTAGTATCTTTTGTTTTTAATGAAGCGTCATTTATAATAAAGAAATCATATATTAATAAGTTTTCACCATTTGAAGTAACAGGATCATCCCAAGTTAAATCTAGATGATACCAAGCGTTATCTATATATAAAGCATTCCATACATGATTTTCGTTGGATATTTTAAAATTAGGGACATTTAATCTATCTAAGAAGATAGCCATAATGTCAGTATATCCGCTACATAGAGCTATATGATTCAATAATACACCATTAGCTTTATGACTTTGATAAACATTATTAGAAAAATCTTTAGATTTAATTTGCTCAGCCCTACTTTGATCATAATTTGTATTATTAATTATGAAATCATGAAAAGCTTTAATTTTATCTCTAACTGTCATAGTATTATTAAATATTTGTTTTTCAATACTGTCAAGTAATTGATTAATATAATTTATTTCTACATCTGAATATAATTTATCTAGCGAAATAGTTACTTTTCCAAATGAATTTGTTGATATATATAATTTACTATAACTATTGTATGGATGAACAAAATTATTCAATGTAGTTAATTTTGTAGTATTATTAGATACACTTTCTAGATCTTTTTGACAATCTTTATATTCTTTATCACAATAGAAAACAAATTCTGTATTACCACTATCTACAATAGTATAAATAATATTTAATAATTCATCTTTATTATGAGCAGTAAAATCTTTTGTAATTTTTACATAATTATAATCAGTAGATTTTGAATAATCATTTACTGTATATTCAGTAGTATTTTTAATATATAAATAATTCTCAACAAGGAATGTATTTATATCATTTCTATATAATACTAATAATAGAATTGCTGCTAAGTATATTGCAACGACAAAAACTTTTTTTACTTTTCTCATATTCTCACCTATTTTCATTATAGCATATAAAGTTAAAAAAAAAGAAGTAATTTTATTACTCCATATTATTAACTTTTTTAGTTAAACGAGACTTATTACGAGCAGAAGTGTTTTTTGAAGTAACTCCGCTTGCTACTGCTTTATCAATTCTTTTAACAGCAATTTTTAAATTTGCAGTTGCTTTTTCTTTATCTTTATTTGCTACAGCTTTTTCTACATTTTTCATAGCAGTTTTCATACTAGCGTCAAAATTATTATTATCAACTGTTCTTTTTACATTTACTCTAACTGCTTTCTTTGCATTTTTCATATTTGGCATAATCTCACCTCCAAGTCAACTTAACACTATTGATTTTAACAAAAAAAGTAAAAAAAAGCAATAAAAAAAGGCATTTTTGGTAAAAATAAATAATAGGTGATAATATGAAACATCAAATAGATTTAAAAAACTATCAAATTCATACAGATTTGGCAATTGAGAATATAGATAAGTTTAAAAATAATATTGATATTGATAGAGTAGAAAAGAAGTATAAAGATATAAAAATTACTAGTATTTATATCAATACTGTTAATTCTCTTAAGTTAGATAAGAAAATAGGTAATTATATAACTATAGAGTTTACTGACTGTACTGATTATGATAATTGTAATAATTTAAAAGAAGTAGTTAATAAAGAATTATTAGAATTAATGAATATAAACAAAATTAATATAAATGATTCTTGTATGATAATAGGATTAGGAAATGAAAAATCAACTCCTGATAGTTTAGGACCATTAGTATTAGACAATATTATTGTTACTAATCATTTGTTTGATTTAGGTAGTGTAGATAAAGATTTTAGGAAAACTTATGCTTTTGAACCAGGCGTTATGGCTGAAACTGGAATAGAAACTAGTGATTTACTCAAAAATATAATAAAAGATATTAAACCAGGTTTTATTATTGTTGTTGATTCACTCGCAAGTGGAAGCATAAATAGACTAAATAAAACTATTCAAATTACTGATACAGGCATTAATCCAGGTAGTGGAGTTGGTAATAATAGGAAAGAAATAAGTAAAGAAGTAATGGGAATTCCAGTAATTGCGATAGGCGTACCTACAGTAGTTGATGCAGTTACAATAGTATCTGATGCGATCGAATATATTTATAAGAATTATGCTTATATGAAAAATAATAAAGATAATCCTAAAAATAAATTATTATTAAGTACTCAAATAAACTATTTAGAAAAAGATTATGAGATAACTTCATATGAAAAAAGGCAACTTTTAGGAATGATAGGTAATTTAGATGATAATGAAATAAAAGAATTAATATATGAAGTATTAACTCCTATAGGCTATAATTTAATGGTTACTCCTAAAGAAATAGATTTTATAATAGAAAAATTAGCAAATATTATATCGGATAGTATTAATATATCATTACATAAAAAATTACAATAAGTTCTTTTTTTGACAAAATAATAGTATTTAATTTTATATAATCATATTGGTGATACTATGAAGAAAATTAGAATAAAGAAAAAGTTTAAAATAAAATTTAAAAGAATATGCTTTTATTTAGTTATAGCAATAAGTTTTATTACAACTTATTATTTACTTATGCGAGTAAAATTATATTCTTCTAATGAGGAATTCTTAATAAATATGATGCGTGATAGTAACTATTATACAAAATATTCAAATAAAAATATTATTACAAAATTTGCTAATTATATATATGATATTAATTTAAATGAACCAACTTCTTTATTAGAAAATATATTTAATTATGAAAATAGTCATGATGAAGAATATAATCCAGAAGAGTTACAAGAAGTATCAAAACATATTAGTGATCCTAATCCTGTTAATGTAAATAAACCAATAGTTTATATATATAATTCTCATCAATTAGAGAACTATGATAATTCTAATTATGAAACATATAATATTACTCCTAATGTTATGATGGCTTCATATATGCTAAAAGAAAAATTAAATGAATTAGGAATACCTACTATTGTAGAGGAAAGTGATATAACAGAATTTATTAGAATAAATAATTGGAATTATAATTATAGTTATGCTGCCTCAAGATATTATATTAATTCGGCAATAGAAAATAATAAGTCTTTAAAATATTTTATAGACATACATAGAGATTCAATAAAAAAAGATCTTTCTACTGTTAATATTAATAATAAGAATTATGCAAAAATACTATTTGTTGTAGGATTGGAACATCCTAATTATCAATATAATTTAGATTTAGCAAATTATATTAATGAAAAAATAAAACTTAACTATCCTAATTTAACTAGAGGAGTATTAACTAAACAAGGTAAAAATGTTAATGGTATATATAATCAAGATGTAAGTCCTAATAGTATTTTAATTGAAGTTGGTGGAATGGAGAATAAGATAGAAGAAGTATTAAATACAGTTGAAGTACTAAGTGTTACATTAAAGGAGACTATTAATGAACGAAAATAAGAAAACAAATAATGTAATTAAATATATATTTTTAATTATATTTATGACTTATACAGCAATTTTTGTTATGGTAAATATGGGTTACTATGAATATTCTAATTATACTAAAAAGGTATTTACAGAAGAACAAATAAAAAAATTTGAGAATGATATTAAATCAGGAATAGAATTAGATATTAATAATTATTTGGTAGATGAAAAAGAAGTTTTTAGTAAAAAACAAATAGGTTCAAAAATTAGTGAATTTATTGGAAATTGCTCCAAAACAGGAATAGAAAAAATCTTTAAATTATTGAATAAAGTTATTGAAACCTAATACCTAATATGCTATAATTAATATGTGAGAATTGGAAGGGGATAGGTTATGGATACTAAAGAAATTTTAAATGTAATAGATGAGAATGGTGTAGAAAAACAAGTAGAGGTAGTAGCATATTTTACCCTTAAAACTAATGGTAAAGACTATTTAATATATACAGAAAATAAAACAGACGCTAGTGGAAATGTTGAAGTTTATACTTCAGAAGTAGTTTCTAATGAAGGCGAAGTTGTTACATTAACAGGTGTAGATGATGATGCTGTTTGGGTAGAAATTAAAAAAGTAATGCTTGATATCGCTAAAGACGGGGAGTAGATAATATGAATTATGATTTTAAATTAGCAACAGATGGTTTATCAACAGCTCAAAAAATCAAAGTAAATAGTAAGAGATTAGCATTTTTAGTTCCAAATATGTTTTCAAGATTAAAAAGCGGATTTACTAAAAAAACTAAAGATATGGTTTCTGAATCTGGTGAAGAAGTAGGAAAAGTAAAAACACTTGTTTCTAGTCCAGCATTTGCTGAAGTAAAAGAAGAAGCAGTTGCAGAAGCAACAGAAATTACTGCTGCTAAAATTGAAGAAGTTCAAAATAAAATAGACGAAGTAACAGCAAAACGTGAAGAAATAAGAGCTGATGAAAGTATTCCTTTAAAAGAATCTATGTGTATAATTAAAGCTTATCAAAGTGATATTGATAAACTAGTAAGCAAAAAGATGAAAATGTCTGCAGCTCCAAAAAAATTATTAATTAGTACAATTTTTGTTCAAAAATTAATTGAGAATAGAAAAAAACATAAAATTAATGATGTTGAAGTTGAAGAAACACAAGATAATAAAATTCAAAAAGCTATGGATAAGTATATTGAATTAAATAATAAAAGACTTGATTATTTAGAACAATTAAATGAAATTCAAGCTGAAATGAAACAATTAGTTACTGAAAATGGTTTAACTAAAGAAATGTTTGAAGAAGGAAAGACAAGATAATTAGGATAGTAATATCCTTTTTTAGTAGGTGAGAGATGAATAAATTAATTATAGGAAGTCATGTATCTTTTAAAAGTGAAGATCAATTACTGGGAAGCATTAAAGAAGCATTAAGTTATGGTGCAAATACTTTTATGTTTTATACAGGTGCACCGCAAAATACAAAACGTGTGCCAATAAAAGATTATATAACTATTGAAGCAATGCAATTAATGAAAGATAATAATATTGATTTAAGAAATATTATTGTTCATGCTCCATATATAATTAATCCTGCTAATACAGCAAACATAGAGTTTGCAATATCTTTTTTGAGACAAGAGATAGAAAGAGTAGAACAATTAGGAATAACAAAATTAGTTCTTCATCCAGGAAGTCATGTTAATTTAGGTGAAGATATTGCAATTAAAAATATTATTACTGTACTAAACAGTTGTATTCTAAGTGATACAAAAGTTGATATTTGCTTAGAAACAATGGCTGGAAAAGGTAGTGAAGTAGGAACTAATTTTGGACAATTAAAAAGAATAATTGATGGTGTATTATATAATGATAAAGTAAAAGTATGTTTAGACACATGTCATTTAAACGATGCAGGATATGATATTAGTGATTTTGATAAACTACTAGATGAATTTGATAAAATAATAGGTATTAATAAAATAGCTTGTATTCATATAAATGATAGTAAAAATGAAATTGGTACACATAAAGATAGACATGAAAACATTGGATTAGGTACTATAGGGTTTGATAACTTAATTAAAGTTATCCACAGTAAAAGATTAGAAAATGTTCCTAAAATATTAGAAACACCTTATGTTACAGATAGTGATGATTCAAATAATAAGACTTTTCCACCGTATAAATTTGAAATTGAAATGATATATAATAAAAAAATGAATAATAACCTAATAAAAGATATAAGAAATTATTATAAGTAATTCTTATATCTTTTTTTGTATTTGTTAAATAATTCATAAATTTTATTATAATTATCTTCTCTTATATCTTTTTTAATCTTATTAAATACTTGATCACTATCGTTTAAAATTAAATCTAAATTATTATGAAGATTTTCATATATAATGTTTAATTCTTTGCTATTCAAAACAATATTATTTTTTTTTGCAAATACATCAATATCATTAATATTTATTCTATCCGCATACTTTTTAATTATATTATACATATTTCCTCCAATATATTATATGTATAAATTATTTTAATATTATATAAATAATATTAGGTGATAATGTGAATAGATTTATAATAATTAAAGCTATATTAATATTAGGAATGTCAATAATATTATTTAGATTATATTACATTCAAATAATTGATAATAAGTATTATGAGAATAATAAAAAAGAATTAACACAAATTTTGGTTTATGGTAAAACTGCACCACGTGGAAGAATATATGATCGTAATGGAGTATTGCTTGTTGATAATAAACCTAATAAAGTAATATATTATAAAAAAGATAAAAGTATTAATAAAAAAAATGAAATTAATATTGCTAAAAAATTAAGTGATATATTAGAAATAGATATTAAAAGGGTAACAGATAAAATAATAAAAGATTATTATTTATTGAATAATAATGTTGATCTATTAACAGAAAAAGAAATAGAAGATTATAAAAATAAAAAAATAACTAATGAAGAATTAAAAGAAATTAAATATACTCGTATTGATCAAAAAGAATTAGATAAAATTAATAAAGAAGAAGCTTATATATATTATCTTATGAATAATGGATATTCTTATGAAGATAAAATAATAAAAGATGTTGATGTTACAGATTATGAATATGCTAATGTTGCTGAAAACAGTAATGAATTAAAAGGCGTAGGAGTTAAATTAAATTGGGAAAGAGAATATAAATATGATGACACATTTAAAAATATTCTTGGTTCTGTTGGAAGCATTCCAAAAGAAATGATAACTTATTATACAGATAAAGGATATAAAAAAGACGATATTGTAGGTACAAGTTATTTAGAATATCAATATGATGATTATTTAAAAGGAGAAAAGAATACATATTTAATTAATACTATGGGTGATTATGAAATAAAAAAAGAAGGTAGTAAAGGTAATGATTTATATTTAACTATAGATATAAATTTACAAAAACAAATAGAAGATATAATAATAAATAATTTAATTAATGCAAGAAATCAATTAAATACTAGTTATTTGAATAAGTCATTTGTTATTGTATCAAATCCTAAAACAGGTGAAATACTTGCTATGGCAGGTAAACAAATAATTAATGGAAATATATATGATTTTACACCAGGTATAATAACTACTTCATATGTAGTAGGTTCTACAGTAAAAGGTGCTTCTCATATAGTTGGATATAATACAGGAGCATTAAAGATTGGTGAAGTAAGAGATGATTCTTGTATTAAAATAAAATCTACTAATGAAAAATGTTCTTGGAAATACTTAGGTAATTTAAATGATATTACAGCTTTAAAATATTCTTCAAATACATATCAATTTAGAACAGCAATAAAAGTTTCAGGAGCTTCATATACTTATAATGGTTCATTAAAATTAAATGATAATGCTTTTAATATATATAGAAATACATTTAAAGAATTTGGATTAGGATCAATTACTGGAATAGATTTACCTAATGAAAAATTAGGTTATAGTGGTAATTTCGTAAATGCTAATTTATTATTAAACTTTTCAATAGGTCAATATGATACATATACACCAATAGAATTATCACAATATGTAAATACAATCGCAAATAGTGGAATTAGAGTAAAACCTTTTTTAGTAAATAAAATTTTATCTAATGATGGTAAAACACTATTTGAAAATAAAAGAACAGAATTAAATAATGTTAATACTAAATCTGAATATATTAATAGAGTAAGAGAAGGATTTAAGCAGGTAATGGAATTATATGGAACAGGTTATAATTATATAAATCCAATATATAATCCAGCTGGCAAAACAGGAACTAGTCAAAGTTTTGTAGATTCTAATTTAGATGGAAAAATTGATACTGAAACTATTTCTACTGCTTTTATAGGATACGCACCATATAATGATCCTACTTTTTCTATTGCGGTTATAACACCAGATGTATCAGATTATAAAACAAGCAATTATGTGAGTCCAATAACTAGAAGTATAGTTAGAAGTGTATCAGATTTATTTTTTTCAATAAATTAGTCTTTAAAATATAAAATATATTAATAAAGTGTTAATATTCAATAAAAATACTTTTACTTTTTATAAATAATTTGTTATAATATGTATGCGTAAGTTGAGAAGGAGGGAAATTATGGCTAAGAAAGGCGAAAACAGAGAAAGAGTAACTCTTCAATGTACTGAATGTAAAGAAGAAAATTATCGTACTGAAAAAAATAAAAGAAATACAACAGAACGTTTAGAATTAAACAAATATTGTCCAAAATGTAAAAAATCAACAGCTCATAAAGAGAAAAAATAATCATGCATGAACAATTAATAACTACTATTGATTATGCTAAATTAATTAAAATACAAGCAAATCAAATTTGTGAATATGAAAAAGCTGTTCGCTTGGATAATAAAAAAACTGAAAAATCTTCTTCTTATTTAAAAAATCAAAAAGTAAAAACAATAGGTAGAAGAAAATAACCGAGGAGGTAAAGTATGTTTAATGTTAACGATATAAAAAATGGTATGACTTTAATTTATGAAGATCAATTATATGTTGTTTTAGAATTTTCACATGTTAAACCTGGTAAAGGTGCAGCATTTGTTCAAGGTAAATTAAAAAACCTAAGAACAGGTTCTATCGTTGAAAAAAGATTTAATTCAGGTTTAAAACTTGAAAAAGCAATGATATCAAAACAACAAATGCAATATCTATATGCTAATGGAGATGATTATAACTTCATGAATATGGATACTTATGAACAAATAGATTTAACAAATGAACAAATTGGTGATGATGCAAAATACTTAAAAGAAGGTATTAATGTATATGTAACTTTCTATGAAGGTGAAATGTTAGGTATTGAATTACCTGATAAAATCCAATATGTAGTTGAAAAAACTGAACCAGCTGTAAAAGGTAACACAACTAATAATGCAACTAAAGAAGCTTATATGGAAAATGGTTTAATGGTAAAAGTTCCTCTATTTGTAAGTGAGGGAGAAACAATTATTGTATCTACTAAAGATGGTAAATATGATTCAAGAGCATAGTTATATGCTTTTTTTTTGATATATGATATAATTAATATGTTGGGGTGACTTATGGATAAAGATTATGAACAACTGTTAGAAGTTAAAAAAAGAGCTCAAATTGATTTAAAAGATATGGATGGCCTAGTTCTTAGAGAAAAATTAGAAATAGGTAAGAAGAATATTGAAAAAATGCCTTATTCAGGAGCATTTAAAGAATTTTATTTAGCAAATTTACTTTTTCCAGATAATGATAAATTTTTATATTATTATCATGAGTACGAAAATCAAATTATAAAAATGGCTGATGATTTTGGTATTTCAGGTGTATATGTTTGTTTGAAACTAGCTGAAATACAATTAGAGAAAGAATATATAGTAAAAGAAAAAACAACTTTAAGTAAATAGTAAAAAAATATTGACTTTTGAATAATATATAGTATAATACTAGATGTATAAAAGGAAAGAAGAAGTATCCACTTCTCACCTGATGATGTTTAATTCATGGGTAAAATGCCATTAAATTTATCAAGTTAAGGATAAATATAGGGATATTGTGGATACTTTTGTATTCACTTTTTTATTGGAGGTGTTTGGTATAGCAGCAAATAAACAAAAAGATTTATTCATAAATGAACAAATCAGAGCAAAAGAAGTATTAGTTATAGGCCCAAATGGTGAGCAATTAGGGTTAAAAGGAATTAAAGATGCATTAACTTTAGCTAGTTATGCAGGATTTGATTTAGTATTAATAAGCTCTAATAGTAATCCACAAGTATGTAAAATAATGGATTATAATAAATATAAGTATGAAGCTAAAAAGAAAAATAAAGAAAACATGAAAAAACAACGTGAAACAAATTTAGAAGTTAAAGAATATCGTTTATCAGTAACAATTGATATAGCTGACTTTAATACACGTGTTAAAAATGCTGGTAAATATTTAGAAAAAGGTCATAAAATTAAAGTATCTATCAAATTTAAAGGTAGAGAAATGGCTCATCCAGAATTAGGAAAAGAAGTATTAATACGTTTTGCAGATGCTGTAGCCGATATTGCAACTATTGAACAACAACCTAAAATTGAAGGTCGCTACATGACGATGATAATAATGCCACAAAAGGAAAAATAGGAGGAAGAATTATGCCAAAGTTAAAAACACATAAAGGAACTAAAAAAGTTTTAAACGTAAGACAAAGTGGATCTATTAAAATAGGTCATCCAGGAACTAGACATAATACTGGAAAAAACAATGCAGCTTCAAATAGAGCAGGAAGAAGTGCATCAGAATTAAACAAAACAGATTATAAGAGAATTAAATCAATTATTTAATTAGTAGGAAATAGGAGGAAGAAATATGCCAAGAGTTAAAGGTGGTACAATTAGTCGTGCCCGTCACAAAAAAGTCATGAAACAAGCTAAAGGTTTCTTTGGTAGTAAACATAGACTATATAAATCAGCAAACGAACAAGTTATGCATGCTGGTAAATATGCTTATAGAGATAGAAGACAAAAGAAAAGAGATTTTAGAAAATTATGGATCACAAGAATTAATGCTGCTTGTCGTGAAAACGAAATCAGTTATTCTAAATTCATTAATGGACTTGCTAAAGCTGAAGTTACAGTTAACAGAAAAATGTTAAGTGAATTAGCTATAGACAATCCAAAAGCATTTACTGAATTAGTAGTAACTGCTAAAAAAGCTTTAGATGGTAAATTAGAAGCTAAAACTACTGAAGTAAAAGCTGTTAAAAAAGAAACAGTAAAAAAAGAAACAACTAAAAAAGTTGAAAAAGCTGAAGTAAAAGAAGATTTATCTTCAAAAACTGTTGCAGAACTTCGTGAATTAGCAAAAGCTAAAGAAATCAAAGGTGCAGCAACAATGAAAAAAGCTGAATTATTAGATGCTTTAAAATAACCGTAAGGTTATTTTTTTTATGCTTGACTAAAACATTTGTTTGCTATATAATAAACATATTATAGGAGGTAAATATGAAGAATTTATATATAGATTTTGATGGTGTTATTATGAATACAATAGAGATTACATACCTTGAATTAAAAGGGATGAACTTAGATTATAATAATATGGAAGACCAAGAAAAAATTAGAGATTATTATGTTTCTATAGATTGGAATGAATTGTTAAATACTAAAGCAAGTATTATTAATGATGGAATGGATTGCATACAAAAATTAATCAATTCAAATAAATTTAATATTTCTATTTTATCTCATGTTAATTCATTAAATGAAGCTATAGAAAAAGTTAACTTTATAAGAAAAAATTTTAAAGATATTACTATTATTCCAGTACCAAGAGATATTTCAAAGACTGAAATGGTTCATACAGAAGGTGCAATTTTAGTTGATGATTATGCTAAAAACTTAGAAGAATGGGAAAATGCTAAAGGAATAGGAGTTAAATTTGATAAAGATTTAGATGGAAAAGGATTTAAAGTAATAGACAAATTAGATCAATTATTAGAAATAGAAATTTAAGACTTTTAAGTCTTTTTTTATCTATCTTATTTATATTTATGATAAAATATAAATATAGGAGAATAGTATGCAACAGTTTATAAACGATATAATTAATTGATTAGAAGATCTTGTTAATAGTTGTCCATATGCTCTAAGTATAATATGTGGCATGGGTGTAATAGTATTAGAGTCCATTATTCCTATGTTACCACTTGGATTATTTATAGCATTAAATATGTTATTATTTGGTAATATAACAGGATTTATAATATCATGGGTAGCTACTTCATTAGGATGTTTATTATCCTTTATGTTAGTAAGAAAATTCTTGTTTAAAGTAAAAGAAACAAAAGAAAATAAAACAATAAAAAATATTATAAAAAAAATAAACAAAATAAGTCTTTCAAAATTTGTGGTAATTACAGCTTTACCATTTACCCCAGCATTCGCAATTAATATTGCTTCTGGAATATCAAAAATGAATATAAAGAAATTTATGGTAGGAATACTAATTTCAAAAATTTTTGTAGTATACTTTTGGGGATTTATTGGTACAACTTTCTTAGAAAGTATAACTGATTTTTATGTAATAATTAAGCTTGCTGTTATGTTAGCAATTGCTTATATATTATCAAAATTAGTTATGAAAAAATTTAATTTAGAATAGGTGATAGAATGGAATATTTAATGATTATATTGTTAATAATAATTATAGTGTTAGTTGTTATTTCAATTACAAAAAATATTAATGAATCTAATATTACAGAGAGATTATCAAAACTAGAAGTTAATACCATAAAAGAATTAGGTGAATTTAAAGATTCAATAAGTAGAAACTTAAATGAAGATTTTACTAAGCTTAATGATCAGATGGAACATAAAATAAGAATTATTAATGATAGTGTTAATGAAAGATTAGATCAAAATTTTGAAAAAACTAATAAAACATTTACTTCTGTTTTAGAAAGATTATCTAAAATAGATGAAGCACAAAAAAAGATTGATAATTTATCTAATGATATTGTTTCATTACAAGGAGTATTAACAGATAAAAAATCTCGTGGTATTTTCGGCGAAGTTAATTTAAAAAATATTATGGTAAGTGTATTTGGAGAAAATAATGATGGTATTTATAAAATGCAACATACTTTTCCAAATGGAACAATTGCTGATTGTGTCTTATTCTCACCAGAGCCATTAGGTACTATCGCAATCGATTCAAAATTCCCACTTGAAAACTATCAAAGACTAATTGATAAAACTAACAGTCAAGAGATTAGGGAGCAAGCTGAAAAGAGTTTTAAAGCTGATATGAAAAAACATATTGATGCTATCGCAACAAAATATATTATTCCAGGAACTACATCAGATCAAGCAATATTATTTTTACCAGCAGAAGCAATATTTGCTGAAGTTAATGCTTATCATAATGATTTAATTAATTATGCATATAAAAAACGTGTATGGATAACAAGCCCAACTACATTAATTAGTACATTAACTACTATTCAAGTAATATTGAAAAATATTGAGAGAGATAAACATGCTAGTATAATTCATCAAGAATTGAATTTACTTGCTGAAGACTTTAAGCGTTATAAAGATAGATGGGATAAACTATATCGTAGTATTGAAACAGTATCAAAAGATGTTAAAGATATTCATACTAGTACTACAAAAATAACAAAGAGATTTGATTCAATTAATCATGTAGAATTGGATAAGAAAGAGATAGAATATGAGGAAGATAAATAATTTATTAAAAGTATTATTATTAATTATATCAATATTTTTCTTTATATATAATATAGTTAATAAAGAAATAGCTTATGCTTTTATCGCACTAGCAATTTTACCATTAATTAGTATTCCTTCAATATTAAGAAAAATGAAAGTATTATTAAATGATAGTATGGAATTAATATATATAATTTTTATTGTATTTGCTTTAGTATTAGGATCTTTATTTAAATTTTATGATTTAATATATTTCTATGACAAATTAGTTCATTTTACCTCAGGTATATTATCTGCTGTAGTTGGAATATATTTATTAGTAATATTTAAAAAATATGATAAAAATAATAAGGTATTTAATGCTATATTTATATTTTTTACTTCTTTAGCAGTCGCAAGTTTATGGGAGATGTTTGAATATACATCAAGTATTGTATTTAAGGTTGATCCACAAAGAGTTTTAACGACAGGCGTTAATGATACTATGTTAGATATTATTATGGCTGCGCTTGCATCTATTTTAGTAATAATGATGTATTTATACGAAGAAACTAATAAAAAGAACTTAATAATAAAAAGATTTATTAATAAATTAAATTAATAAGTCTTTTTTTTGCAAAAGTATGATATGATAGTAAACAAGGTGATTTTTTAATGAAAGAAGTAGTATTAAAACTATTAGATAGTGGTAAAGCATTAAATTTTAATGAAATAGTTAATTCTACAGGAATCAGAGATAAAGTAAAATTATCTGAAGTCCTTGAAGAATTAGAAAGTGATTTAATAATATGTAAGAATAGAAAAAACAAATATGTATTATTTGAAAATTCTAAATTATTAAAAGGTCAAGTAACTATAATTGATAGAGATATTTTTGTTATGCTTGATGATTATGAACATGTTAATATTAATGAAAGAAATTTACATGGAGCTAGAAATGGTGACACTGTTTCTTTAAAAGTAATTAATAATGTTGGTAATCAAAAATATGGTGAAGTAGTTTCTATTAAAAGAGATGACAGTAAGAAAATAATAGGTGAAGTAATTCATAAAAATAAAAAATTATATATAAA
The DNA here is from genome assembly GCA_035399485.1 of Bacilli bacterium. GTDB lineage: Bacteria > Bacillota_I > Bacilli_A > RF39 > UBA660 > RGIG4266. The sequence goes on along the minus strand of DAOPJC010000007.1, from coordinate 6,973 downwards.
ATATAATGATTTTGGTACTAGATATTATGAGTATAAAGAACCTGTTAAAAATCTTTATGATGGAGCATTAGTTTTATTAAATCAAATTATAAAGAAAAATAATAATGTTGAATTAAAAATAGTAGAAGTAATAGGACATAAAGATGATCCTAATATAGATTTAATTTCTATTTTAAAGAAAAGATCAGTAAGAACTGAATTCCCAGAAGAAGTAGAAAGAGAACTAAAAAATATTCCTGATGAAGTAACAAATAGTGATATAAATTCTTGCCTTGAAAGAGGGGGAGAAGATTTAAGAGATGAGAGAACAGTAACTATAGATGGTGATGATACTAAAGATTTTGATGACGCTATTACAATTAAAAAAATAGATAATCTTTATGATTTAAAAGTATCAATCGCAAATGTATCAAATTATGTTAAAGTAAATACTGGTATATTTAATGAAGCTATGTATAGAGGGACAAGTACTTATTTACCAGGATCTAATGTTCCTATGTTACCAAGAAAACTTTCTAATGGTATATGTTCATTAAATCCTAATGAAGATAGATTAGCTTTAACTTTTGAAGCACTTATTGATGAAGAAGGAAAAGTAGTAGATTTTTCTATATATGATAGTATTATAAAATCTAAAAAGAAAATGACATATAATGAAGTAAATGAAATACTTGAAAATGGTGTTATTCCAAACGGATATGAAAAATATGTAGAAGACATTAAATTAATGAATGAATTACATAAAATATTACGCGCAAAGAAAATTGCAAAAGGTTTTATTGATTTTGATATAAAAGAAAATTATATTAAATTAGATGAAAATAATAAACCAACTGATATTTTCGTAAAAGAAAGAAAAACAGCAGAAAAAATAATAGAAGATTTCATGGTTGTTACTGGTGAATTAGCATCTAAATATTTGGATAATGAAAAAATTCAACATGTTTATCGTATACATGGTGAACCATATGTAGAAAAATTTGAAAGAGTTACTAAGTATTTAGATTTACTTAAGATTTATACAGATAGATTAGCAAATCCAACTGCTAAGAATATTCAAATAGTAACAGATGAACTTAAAAATCGCAAAGAATATTTAATAATTGCAAGAGAATTATTAAAGTGTATGCCTAAAGCAATATATAGTACTAAAAATATAGGACATTTTGCTTTATGTTCAGAAAGTGATTGTCAAGTTACTTCACCAATAAGAAGAGCAGGTGACTTATTAAATCATATATTAATAAGAGAAAATATATATCAATTAAATAAAGGAAAATTAAATTCAAATAATTTATTCTTCTATTCTAATCAAGCTTCTATTACTGAAAGAAATGCAGCAGCATGTGAAGTTGAAGCTAAGAAATTAAAAATGGCTGAATATATGCAAAATCATATTGGTGAAACATATGAGGGAATAATTAGCTATATAAATAATTATGGATTCTGTGTAGAACTTCCAAATTTAGTCGAAGGATTTGTTGATAAAAATAGATTAAAAGATGATAAATATAATTATCAAGAAGAAAAATTTGCATTAATTGGTTCAAAAACTGGTAGAAGATATTTCTTAGGTGATAAAGTAGAAATAACTGTTGCTGGAGTTGATATTAATGAAAGAATGATATATTTTGATGTATTAGATAAAAAAAGTGTCAAAGTTAAAAAAATAATATAGCTAAATGCTATATTTTTTTTGTTTTTTATAGTATGATTATAATGGTGATAGAATATGGAAGAAAGAATTATAGAAATAGTCAAGACCAGTGATAGAGCCTTATCTGTTGATGAAATATTTCATGCATTAAACTTAAAATCTACAGAAGATTTAAAAGAATTAATGGTAATATTAAATCAAATGGAAGATAATTTACAATTATATAGAACAAAAAAGGATAACTATATGCCTTTTAGCAATAGTAATTTAAAAGTCGGAAAATTAATAGGAAATAAAAAAGGGTTTGGATTTGTTGATATAGAAGGTGCTGATGATGTATTTATTCCTCCAATGAATATGAATAATGCCATTCATGGGGATAAAGTAATAGTAGAAATAACTTCTAAAAAAGGTACTAATATGGAAGGTAGAATTCTTAAAATACTTGAAAGATCATTTGATACTATGGTAGGAGAGTATGTAATTAAAGATAATAAAGGTACTATTATTTTAGATAATGATAAAATTAAATTAAATATTTTTATTGATAAAGATAAAAGTATGGGAGCTATGGAAGGCCATAAAGTACTAGTAAAAATGGGTGCTAAATTAAAAGATAATAATTATAAAGGTGAGATAATTAGAATCTTAGGTCATAAAAATGATCCAGGAGTAGATATATTATCTGTTATGGCTAAATATGGTATAAATAGTGGATTCTCTGATGAAGTAATGAAAGAAGCTTTAGAAACTCCAAATGAAGTTACAAAAAGCGATATTGAAGGTAGAAGAGACTTAACTAATGAAATGATATTCACTATTGATGGTGATGATACAAAAGATATTGATGACGCAATAAGTATTGAAAAATTAAAAGATGGTGGATTCAAATTAGGTGTTCATATTGCTGATGTTAGTTATTATGTAAAAGAAGGTTCTAAACTTGATGATGAAGCTTATGATAGAGGTACAAGTGTTTATTTAGCTGATAGAGTTGAACCTATGTATCCACATAAATTATCAAACGGAATATGTTCATTAAATCCAATGGTAGATAGACTTGCTATTTCATGTGTTATGGAAATAAATAGTAAGGGTGAAGTAGTATCTCCTGAAATATTTGAAAGTGTTATTAGATCAAGAAAACAAATGACATATAAAAATGTTAATAAAATATTAGAAGAAAATACTATTCCAGAAGGATATGAAGAATATGCTGATACATTAAGAATGATGAAAGAATGTGCAGATTTACTTCGTAAAAATAAAAATAATCGTGGATATATTGATTTTGATATTGATGAATTAAAATTAATTATTGATGCAGAAGGTAAAGTTACAGATATTAAAAAACGTGAAAGAGGAGTAGGAGAAAAGTTAATAGAAGACTTTATGATTGCGGCTAATGAAGCAGTAGCGACTACTATCTATTTTATGGAATTACCATTTGTATATCGTGTCCATGGTTTACCAAGTGAAGAAAAAATTCAAAACTTCTTAAAATTTATAGGTGTTCTAGGTTATAAAGTAGATGGTAATATTAAAAACATTACTCCACGAGCAATGCAACAAATTCTAGAACAATTAAAAGACAAAAAAGAATTCCATATATTATCAAGTGTATTATTAAGAAGTATGCAAAAAGCTGTATATGATAAAGTAAATATTGGACACTTTGGTTTAGCAAGTAAATGTTATACACATTTTACTTCACCAATTCGTAGATATCCAGATACTACAGTTCATCGTTTACTTAGGAAATATTTATTCCAACATAAAATGGACAAGGATACTATTAATTATTGGGATAATAAATTAGTATTACTTACAGAACATTCTTCATATAAAGAAAAAATGTCAGTAGAATGTGAAAGAGAAGTAGACGATATGAAAGTAGCAGAATATATGGCTGATCATATTGGTGAAGAATATACTGGTATTGTAAGTAGTGTAGTTAGTTTTGGATTGTTTATTGAACTTCCAAATTTAATTGAGGGATTAGTAAAAATTGATTCATTAAGTGATGATAAATATATATATGATGAAACAACATTTTCACTTACTGGTCAAAAACATAAAAAAATATATCGTTTAGGTGACGATGTAAGAATTAAAGTAGTTGGTGCTTCTAAGGAAGCAAGAACAGTTGATTTTGAAATAATAGAAAAAGATTCACAAGTTAATAACTAGAAAGTATGGTGTTGTATGCTAAAAAAGATTAAAGAAGAACAAGCAATAAGAAAAGAAAACAAAGATATGAATAAAATGATAATTGATACTCCTAAAAAAAGAGTAACTAAAAAAAGAGTATCTAAGAAAAAAGTAATAATTTTTAGCGCAATACTACTTGCTATTATAGCCTTAATTATTCTTGTTTGTTCATTATTTAAAGGCAAAAAAATTGTAATTAAACCGGTTAGTTTAACAAAAGCTGATCCAGTAGTAGAAAAATATAGTTTTTCTTTTATTGGAGTAGGAGATGCATTATTACATACTGGTGTATATCAAGATGCCGCAACTGGTAAAAAGGGTAGTGATGGATATCAAGTATATGATTTTAATCATATGTTTACTTATATTAAGAGTGCCATCAAAGATTATGATTTAAAATTTTATAATCAGGAAACAATTATAGGTGGTAAAAACTTAGGATTATCTAGTTATCCATGTTTTAATTCACCTGATGAAATAGGAAACAATTTAGTAGATATGGGATTTAATATAGTTAACCTTGCTACTAATCATACTATGGATAAAGGAACTAAAGGAGCAACTTATTCAGCAAATTTCTGGAAATCTAAAACTAATGTCTTATCAATAGGTAGTTCAAGATCGCAAGAAGAAAGAAATAATATTGAAGTAAGAGAGATTAATGGAATTAAATATGCTGTATTAAGTTATACATATGGTACTAATGGCATTAATGTTCCAAAAGGATATGAATATTTAGTAAACGTATGGCCAGTTGAAACAGATTCACAATATGAAGCATATAAAGCTCAAGTAAAAAAAGATGTAGAATCAGTAAAAGATAAAGTTGATGTATTAATGGTATCAATGCACTGGGGAACAGAATATCAATTAGGTAAATATAACAAATATCAAAAAGATGTAGCAACATATTTATCTAGTTTAGGTGTAAAGGTTATCATTGGAACACATCCTCATGTTGTTCAACCAATCGAATATGTAAATGATACATTAGTAATATATTCGCTAGGTAACTTTATATCTGGACAAGGTGATTTAATGAAAAAGATTGGTGCTATCGCTGCTTTTACAGTTGATAAAACAGTTGCAAATGGTAATACAACAATTGATATAAGAGATGTAAAAGCAGATTTACTTTATACATATCATCAAAATTATCATAATTATAGTATTATTCCATTTAGTAAATTAAATGATTCATTACTATATAATTATCGTTCTACATATGAACAATATAAAAAATATTTAAATCCAACAAATGATAGTAGAATTCAAGTAGGATTTATTGAATAGGTGATAAAATGGAAATTAATAATAGAAAAGCAAATTATGATTATCAGATATTAGAAACTATCGAAACAGGTATAGTATTAACTGGAACTGAAATTAAATCAATTAGAAATGGTTCAGCTAATTTAAAAGATAGTTACGCTATTATTAAGAATGATGAAGTTTATATATTAAATATGCATATATCTCATTATGAAGAAGGAAATATCTTTAATCATGATGAAACAAGAACTCGTAAACTTTTATTACATAAAAAAGAAATACTTAAACTTAATGAAAAAGTAAAATTACAAGGTTTAACATTAGTCCCATTAAAACTTTATTTTAAAAAGAATAAAGCTAAACTTTTAATAGGATTAGCAAAAGGTAAAAAAACTTATGATAAAAGAGAGAGTATAAAAGAAAGAGATATTAAAAGAAATATTGAAAAGAATTATAAGTTAAGATAAATTGACATGAATATTATTTTAGAATATAATATTCATGTATTTGGGGTCGCTTGGCTTCGACAGAAGCATTAAGGCTTAAACTGCAAGTCGGAGGCACACGTTAAGTGCAAAAAAAAATAACTGGAAACAGAAATCAATTAGCTTTCGCTTAATATAAAGAAGGCTGCTTCTTATTATCTTTCTCCTACGGAGATTTTAAGAGGCTCGATTTAGTAGGATATATATCTATAGTGCCTAGGAAAAGATATGAATATTTATAGGCTTACTAGAATTGGGATTGTTGGTTATCAACTATTTCTAGGAAGTTAATTAATCAACTAAACTTGTAGATGTTTCTGATGAGATGTTTTTGGACAGGGGTTCGATTCCCCTCGACTCCACCATATTGATAGGAAACTCGAACTTTTCGAGTATGTATAGAAAATACTAACTAAATAATAGTTGGTATTTTTTTGTGTACTAGGAAAGAGGGATAATATGTTACAAATAGAAACTAAAGAAATTAAAATAAGTGAGGAATTAAAAAGAAAAATTGGAATGATAGGGAAATTTACTAATACTAAACCAATGATAAAAAATGGAAGTATTAGAAATATAAAAGGAACTAATATTGCTTATGTAGAACCTCATCAAATATTTATAAAAGATAATATGTATTTAATATATGATGAATCAGACACTGTATTTATAAATAATCTATATAATTCTATTTATTTAAAAGATTTAGAAAATTATATAAAACAAAATTAAAACCTTGACTTTGATAAGATAAAACTATATTATATAAAACTAACAAGTGGCAAGTACTGCATTTAGTGGAGGTACATTATGAATAAACCATTAAGCGAGTTAAAACAATATAATAATCAAAGAGGAGTCAAGAGTATTTAGTAATACTTTTGTCTCCTCTTTTTTTGATAGAAAGAGGGGAAAATAATGATAGAAGAAAATAAAATAGCTGGAATTTATATTAGAGTATCAACTGAAGATCAAGCAAGAGAAGGATTCTCACTAGGAGAGCAAAAAGCACGACTAGAAGAGTTTTGTAAGTTTAAAAGATATGAAATATATAAAGTATATGAAGATGCTGGAATAAGTGCTAAAAACGATAAAAGACCAGCATATCAAGAATTAATGAATGATGTTAAAAGTCATAAGATAAATGTAATAGTAGCCTTTAAATTAGATAGATTAACTAGAAGTGTTTATGATATAGAAAAACTAATGAATATAGTTAATGAAGAAAACTGTGATATAGATTGTCTAGCTGATGAATCAAATACTACTACATCAAATGGTAGAATGATAATGAGAATAATGACAAGTGTATCTCAAAACGAAATAGAAAAATGTAGTGAAAGAACTA
>DAOPJC010000006.1:0-22547 GCA_035399485.1 Bacilli bacterium | reverse complement strand
AAATCAATATTAGCAAGCATAGAAAATGCAGTTAATATTGATAAAATTAATATTAATATATATCTTTTAATTTTCTCTTTTTTCATAAAAAACGCCTATATTCATTATATCATATAAAAGATATTTTTTATAATTTCTCATTAATTTTATTGATTAATATACTAATATAATTATATTTTTATTGTATTTATGATATAATGTAGTAGTTCGAGGTGATAATATGAAATTTAAAGTTAAAGATGAAAATTATTTAAAAATTGTTAATAATATATTAAACAATGATATTTTCTTAAACATTGATAATATTGAACATCATGGTACTTCAAGATTATCACATTCATTAAGAGTTTCATATTATTCATATAAAATAACTAAAAAATTAAAACTTAATTATATTAATACTGCTAGAGCAGGTTTATTACATGACTTTTTTATGAGTTACGAAGATCGTAATAAAAGAGAAAAATTATTATCTACTTTTACTCATCCAAAATATGCTTTAATTAATGCTTCTAATAATTTTAAATTAAATAACATGGAAAAAAATATAATTAGAAGTCACATGTTTCCATTAAACTATGCAATTCCTAAATATTCAGAAAGTTGGATAGTAAGTTTTGTTGATAAATGTGTCGCTGTATATGAATTTATAACTTGTTATAGATATCAACTTAGTTACGCTACAAACTATTTATATTTATTTATTATAGTAAGTCTATTTAAACTATATTAATAGTTTTGTCCTTATAGCTCATCTGGATAGAGTAATCCCCTCCTAAGGGATAGAGACAGGTTCGAGTCCTGTTAAGGACACCAAAAATAAAAAAAAAGTACTTTTATTAAGTACTTTTTTTAATCCATTAATTCTTGTTCTAATGCTTCTAAAGGTTCTTCTTTCATGATGTCAATTGCTAAGTCATAATCAACAGTTTTATATTTCTTAGCACCAGTACCAGCAGGTATTAATTTACCTATGATAACATTTTCTTTTAATCCTTCTAATTTATCAACTTTTCCATGAATTGCTGCATCAGTTAAGATACGAGTTGTTTCTTGGAATGAAGCTGCAGATAAGAATGAATCTGTTTCTAGAGAAGCTTTTGTAATTCCTAAAAGAACTGGACGACCTGTAGCAGGACGTTTTCCTTCAAGAATTAATTCTTTATTTATATCAGCAAATTTATTAATATTTACCATTGTTCCAGGTAAGTATAATGAATCGCCTGAATTAACGATTTTAATTTTTGAAATCATACGTTTTGCGATAATTTCAACGTGTTTATCAGAAACATCAACACCTTGTGAACGATAAACTTTTTGAATTTCGAATAAAATATAATTTTGAACTGTAACTGGATCAGTAACGGCTAATAATTCTTTTGGATTAATAGCACCCATTGTTAATCTATCTCCAGCTTTTACTTCTTGATTTAATTCTACACGAAGTTTTGAACCATAGTTTGTAGTATGTTCACGTGTTTCAGTATCATTTTTAATAAATATATTAAATTGACCATTACTTTCTTCTATCTTAGTAACAACACCATTTATTTCTGCTATTGTAGCTTTTCCTTTTGGATTACGTGCTTCAACTAATTCTTGAACACGTGGAAGACCTTGAGTAATATCGTCTCCGGCTACACCACCAGTATTGAATGTACGCATTGTTAACTGTGTACCTGGTTCACCAATTGATTGAGCTGCCATAATACCAACTGCTTCTCCTGTTTCAACAATTGATCCAGTTGCTAAATTACGACCATAACATCTTTGGCATACACCATGTTCAGTTTTACAAGTTAGAACAGTTCTAATTGGAACTGCAGTAATTCCTAATTTAACTATCTTATCAGCGATTTGTTCTGTAATATATGTATCTTTTTCAATTAATACTTCTTTAGTTTCTGGATTAATTACTTTATTACCAGTAAATCTTCCAACTATACGATCTCTTAATGATTCAACAGTAGTTCCATCATCTTTTGTAAATGCTTCTACCATAACATATTTTTCAGTTCCACAATCGTCTTCTTTTACTATCATATCTTGAGATACATCAACTAAACGACGAGTTAAATATCCTGCATCGGCAGTTTTTAAGGCTGTATCAACGGCACCTTTACGAGTACCATGTGTTGAAATAAAGAATTCTGATATTGTAATACCTTCTGAGAATGAAGATATAACTGGGATTTCTACATAGTCACCTGATGGAGTATTAAATAATCCACGCATACCAACTAATTGTGTATATGATCCAATATCACCACGAGCCTTAGAGTTAATCATCATAGCTATAGATGAATCTTTATCTGCTTTTAATTTAGCAGCTAATTCATCAGAAACATCTGATTTTGCTTTCATCCATATATCTACAACTTTTTCATATCTTTCACGATCAGTAATTAAACCACGTTTATATTGTTTATTAACTTTATCAACATTTTCTTGAGCAGTTGCAATTATTTCAGGTTTCTTTTCAGATTCTTCGATATCTGCGATTGAAATTGAAATTCCAGATAAAGTAGAATATTTGAATCCTAAATCTTTTAACTTATCAAGCATTATTGAAGTCTCAGTTGTATGATAACGTTTATATATTTGTGAAATTAATTTATTTAATACACCTTTGTTGAATGCATCTACTAAAGGCATATTTTTAATAATTTCTGGAATATTTTCTCCTCTTGAAATGAAATATTTCTTTGGAGTAATTATTTCAATATTTTCACTACTTCCATCTTCGATATATTGGAATGTATCTGGGAAAATTTCATTAAATAAAATTTTACCTGGAGTAGTTACTAAATATTTATCCATATATTCATCTGGGAATAATTTGTATTTAAATGAACTAGCAGGTAATGCAATACGAGTATGAAGAGTAATTTCTCTTCTTTCATATGACATTAATACTTCGTTAGGATTTTTAAATACTCTTCCTTCACCAGGAAGTCCAGCTTTTTCAACTGTTAAATAGAAGTTACCTAAAACCATATCTTGTCCTGGAGTAACAACTGGATCACCATTTTTTGGTGAAAGAATGTTATTAGCACCTAACATTAAGATTCTAGCTTCAGCACAAGCTTCTGGACCAATTGGAACGTGAATTGCCATTTGGTCTCCATCAAAGTCGGCATTAAATGCTGCACAAACAAGTGGATGAAGTCTAATTGCTCTACCTTCAATTAATTTAGGTTCAAATGCTTGAATACCTAATCTATGAAGTGTTGGAGCACGGTTTAATAAGATTGGATGTTCCTTAATCTTTTCTTCTACGATATCCCAAACTCTTGGATCTTGATTATCAATCATTTTCTTAGCTGCTTTAATATTAGAAGCTATTTCTTTTGATACAAGACCATTTATAACATGTGGTTTAAATAACTCTAAAGCCATTTCTTTTGGTACACCACATTCATACATTTTTAAACTTGGTCCTACTACGATAACTGAACGACCAGAATAGTCAACACGTTTTCCTAGTAAGTTTTGACGGAAACGTCCTTGTTTACCTTTTAACATACTTGATAAAGATTTTAAAGGTCTATTTCCTGCACCTGTTATGTTACGTCCACGACGACCATTATCAAATAATGCATCTACTGCTTCTTGTAACATACGTTTTTCATTTTGAATAATTATTGATGGTGCTCCTAAATCAATTAATTTCTTTAAACGATTATTACGGTTAATAACACGTCTATATAAATCATTTAAATCTGATGTAGCAAATCTACCACCATCAAGTTGAATCATTGGACGTAATTCTGGTGGAATTACTGGAAGAGCATCTATAATCATCCATTCAGGTTTATTTCCAGATTCTAAGAATGCATTTAATACATCTAAACGTTTAATTAAACGAATTCTTTTTTGATTTGTAGAATCTTTAATTTCATCTATTTCTTTCTTGATTACATCTACTTCTTTTTGTAAATCAACTTGTTCTAATAATTCTTTTATTGCTTCAGCACCCATACCTACTCTGAAACTATTACCATATTTTTCATAGTAACTACGATATTCTCTATCGCTTATTGTTTGTTTCTTTTCAAGTGGAGCTGCACCTGGATCTAATACTACGTATGATACGAAGTAAAGTACTTCTTCAAGATCTCTTGGTGACATGTCAAGAACAAGTCCCATTCTTGAAGGAATTCCTTTAAAGAACCAGATGTGAGACACTGGAGTAGCAAGCTCAATATGTCCCATACGTTCACGACGAACTTTAGCACGAGTTACTTCTACTCCACATCTATCACAAATTATGTTTTTATATCTTAATCTTTTATATTTACCACAAGAACATTCAAAATCCTTTGTAGGTCCGAAGATTTTTTCACAGAATAAACCATCTCTTTCAGGTTTTAAAGTACGATAGTTAATTGTTTCTGCTTTTTTAACTTCACCATATGACCATGATCTAATCTTTTCAGGTGAGGCTATCGCAATTCTTAATCCTTCAAAATTGTTTGCATCCATTAATCCTCATCCCCTTCTTCTAACATATCTTCAGCAAATTCTAAATCATCTATATCATTACTAAATTCTTCTTCTTCTTCATAAGGTTCTTCAGTTGGTTCTTCAACTGGAGGAAGTGGAAGTGTATTAGCATCAAATTCTTCATTTGATAATGTAGAATCTTTTTCTACTTCTTCTAATTCTTTTAATTCAACATATTTACCTTCATCATTAAGTACAGTAATATCTAAACCTAATGCTTGGAATTCTTTAATTAATACTCTAAAGCTTTCTGGTACTCCTGATTTTGGAATTGGTGTTCCTTTTACTAATGCTTCATATACTTTAACACGTCCTACTACATCATCTGATTTAATAGTCATCATTTCTTGAAGTACATTAGCAGCTCCATATGCATATAAAGCCCAAACTTCCATTTCTCCAAATCTTTGTCCACCAAATTGTGCTTTACCACCTAAAGGTTGTTGAGTAACTAAAGAGTAAGGTCCAGTTGAACGAGCATGTAATTTATCATCAACCATGTGGTGTAGTTTAATCATATACATAACACCAACACTTACACGATGTTCAAATGGTTCACCTGTTCTACCATCATATAAAACAGTTTTTCCATCTTCTTCTAATCCTGCTTCTTTTAAAGCATCAATTATTTCTTCACGAGTTGCACCAGCGAATACTGGAGTTGCTACATGAATATTTAATTTTTCTGCTGCTGCACCTAAATGCATTTCTAAAATTTGTCCTATGTTCATACGACTTGGTACTCCAAGTGGATTTAATAAGATATCAATTGGTGTTCCATCTTCTTTGTATGGCATATCTTCACTTGGTAATACTAATGAAATAACACCTTTATTACCATGACGTCCAGCCATCTTATCTCCAACGCTTATTTTACGTTTTTGAGCAATGTATACACGAATTATTTTAGAAACTCCTGCTGGAAGTTCATCACTATCTTCTTTAGTGAAGATTTTAATGTCATGAACAATACCACCACCACCATGTGGAACACGAAGTGATGTATCTCTTACTTCACGAGTTTTTTCACCAAATATTGCATGTAATAATTTTTCTTCACTAGTAAGTTCAGCAACACCTTTTGGAGTAACTTTACCAACTAATATATCATCATCAGTAACTTCAGTACCGATTCTAATGATACCATTTTCATCTAAGTTTTTACGAGCATCTTCTCCAACATTTGGAATATCTCTTGTAAATTCTTCAGGTCCTAATTTAGTATCACGGCACTCAATTTGATAATCTTCTATATGAATTGATGTATAAACATCATCTCTAACTAATCTTTGATTTAAGATTACAGCATCTTCATAGTTATAACCATTAAAGTTCATAAATGCTACTGTAACGTTTCTACCTAAAGCCATTTCACCATTTTCAGTTGAAGGTCCATCACCTATTACTTCTCCAGCATGAACTTTATCACCAACTTTAACAATTGGAGTTTGATGGTAACAAGTACCAGCATTACTTCTTTCATAACCATTTAAATAATATGTATCAGAACCAGCTGTAGTTTTAACAATTATTTTTTTAGCATCTACATAATCAACTACACCGTCACCTTTGCAGATAACAACTGCACCTGAATCTTTAGCAGCTATTGCTTCTACACCAGTACCAACAAGTGGTGCTTCTGGTTTTAATAATGGAATTGCTTGACGTTGCATGTTGGCACCCATTAAGGCACGCTTACCATCATCATGCTCTAGGAATGGAATTCCTTGAGTTGTGATAGAAACAACTTGTTGAGCAGATACGTCTAAATAATCAACTTTTTCTGATTCAACAATAATATTTTCACCACGATAACGTACTGGCAATCTATATTCTAATATTTTTTTATCATCTGTTAATTTAATAGCTGCTTGTGAAATATAATGATCTAATTCTTCATCAGCAGTCATATAAACTATTTCATCTGTTAATTGTCTATTTTCAACCTTACGATATGGTGTCATAATGAATCCATAATCATCAACTTTAGCATAACTTGCTAATGAAGTAATTAAACCAATGTTTGGTCCTTCTGGAGATTCAATTGGACATAAACGTCCATAGTGTGATGAGTTAACATCACGTACATCCATACCAGCTCTATCACGAGATAAACCACCAGGTCCTAAGCTTGATAAACGTCTCTTGTTAGCAAGTTCTGCTACTGGGTTAGTTTGATCCATGAATTGAGATAATTGACTACTACCAAAGAATTCTTTAATAGCAGCAGTAAGTGGTCTAATATTAATTAAAGTTTTTGGAGTAACATCTACTATTTCTTGTGTAGACATTCTATCTCTTATAACTCTTTCAATACGAGACATACCAATTCTAAATTGATTTTGTAATAATTCACCAACTTGACGAACACGTCTATTTGATAAATGATCTATTTCATCATAATTACCTATTCCTTCTAATAAGTTTAAGTAATAAGAAACTGATGCATATACATCTGATATAGTTAAACGTTTTTCAGTAATATTTTGATCATTACCAATTACTTTAATAACTCTATCTGGATTTAATTTAGAATAAATCTTAATAATTTGTACTTTTGAATAACTATCTAATTCTTCATTGATTAAAGATTCTTTTACACCATAACCATCTTTTAAGATTGGTCTTAATGTATCTAATACTTTATGATCAATTGTAGTATTCTTTGGTACTATTACTTCTTTACCAACTTTTATATCTTCTGCTAAAACAGCTCCATATAAACGATCAATTACATTTAATTTTTTATTAAATTTGTAACGACCAACTTTAGCTAAGTCATATCTAAATGAATCAAAAAATCTTGTGATTAATTGATTTTTAGCACTATCTAAAGTAGATGGTTCACCTGGTCTTAACTTAGAATGAATATCAATTAATGCTTCATCTGTATTTTTATTTGTATCTTTTTCAATAGTTTTTTCTAAGTAACTATCTTGCCCAAATAAATCATAGATATCTTCATCATTTGATAAACCTAAAGCTCTAAGTAAAGTTGTAACAGGAACTTTACGAGTTCTATCTATACGAACATAGATATTATCTCTAGCATCTGTTTCATACTCTAACCAAGTACCTCTAGTTGGAATAATTTGAGAAGTAATTATTGATTTACCATTCTTTTTGTCTATTTCACGCCCAAAATAAACAGATGGAGAACGTACTAATTGAGAAACAATAACTCTTTCAGCTCCATTTACGATAAATGTACCACTATCAGTCATGATAGGTAAATCTCCTAAATAGATTTCTTGTTCTTTAACTTCTCCTGTTTCATGATTAAACAATCTAGCTTCAACCTTTAATGGTGCAGCATAAGTTGCATATCTTTCTTTACAACCTTTGATTGAATAACGTGGTTCATCAAAAAAGTAATTTCCAAATTCTAATGATAAATTACCAGTAAAACTTTCTACTGGGAAGATATCATCGAATACTTCTGTAATTCCTTCTTCTATAAACCAATTGTAAGATTTTTTTTGAATTTCAAGTAAATCCTTTAATTCAATAGCGTTTTCTGATTTTGAGTAACTACGTCTTTCACGGTGATCACCAAATTTTTTAACTGTATAAGCCACTTTTTCACCCCTATAAACTAAATTTTTCAAGTGCATGTACGACGCAAAAAAAGTACATGCCGCCAATATATAATTTTAACAAAAATATGTTATTTAGTCAATCGATTTTCAGCACTAATTATAAAAAAACCCTTATTTTTATTAATTAGTTCAACTTCATAATCATTTTCTAAATCTTTCATTAATGATTTAGCTCCTTGGTCTTTATTAATAACCAAGTATATTTTACCATTTGCTTTTAAATGTTCTTTAGCTTCAAATAGTATTTTATATAATATATTTTTACCTACTCTAATAGGTGGATTAGTAACAATATAATCATATTTTTTATTAACATTACTATAAATATCACTATAAAATATATTAACTGAAGCATTATTTAACTTAGCATTTTGCTTTGCTAAATCAATACTTCTTTCATTGATATCTATCATATCAACATTGCAATTATATGTTTTTTTCAAATAAATTCCGATTGGTCCATAGCCACAACCAAAATCTAATGCATCACCATTGATATCATTAGGTAATGATTCTAATAAACTTCTTGTTCCAAAATCTAATCCTTTTTTTGAAAAAACACCATTATCTGTCAAAAAAGAGAATTGTTTATCATTTATAAATACATCTTTTGAAACAATATTATGTTCTAAAGATTTATCATCTATAAAATAATGACTCATAATTCCCTCCTTTTTAAAAAACAGCATAAGCCCATACTAAAAAGTATAGGCTTAAAACTCAAATATTTAATTATTTTAATTCGATTGTAGCGCCAGCTTCTTCGAATTTAGCTTTTAAATCTTTAGCTTCATCAGCAGAAGCTTTTTCTTTAATAACTCCACCGTTATCAGCGATAGCTTTAGATTCACCTAATCCTAAACCTGTTACTTCTTTAATTAATTTAATAACAGCTAATTTGTTAGCACCAGCACTTGCTAATACTACATCTTGAGAAGTAGGTCCTTCTTCAGCTGCACCAGCAACTGGACCAGCAGCTACTGCTACTGCACTTGGATCAACACCAAATGCTTCTTTCA
Organism: Bacilli bacterium; assembly: GCA_035399485.1. Classification (GTDB taxonomy): domain Bacteria; phylum Bacillota_I; class Bacilli_A; order RF39; family UBA660; genus RGIG4266. The sequence continues at coordinate 13,423 of DAOPJC010000006.1, read as the reverse complement.
TTGCATCTACTAAATCTTTAACTTCTAATATTGTCATTTCGCTGATTGAATCGATAATTTCTTTTGTACTTAATTTTGCCATTTAAAATTCCTCCTTATTTAAATTTAATTTTTTTAATTTATTTGGTTAATAATTAACCTTCCATGTTTTGACTATGTAAGTCTAAACAAATTGCAACATTTTTAACATGTTCTAATAATCCTGCAGCAAACATAGTTAATAATTGATCTCTTGATGGTGTTGAAGCTAATTTAGCTAACATTGTAGTATCTGCAACTTCTCCATCTACTATACCAATTTTTAATTCTAGTGCTGAATGATCTTTTGCAAAATCACTTAATGCTTTGATTGGTGCGATTATATCAGTACCATAAGCCATAGCTTTAGGTCCGTTTAATTCACCTTTCATATCATAATTTAATGAGTCTAATGCTCTTTTTGCTAAAGTGTTTTTGTAAACTTTAACATCAGATCCACTTTCACGTAATTTTCTTCTTAAAGTTGTCATTTCTGAAACTGTTAAGCCACGGTATTCAAAGAATACTACTGCATTTGAATCTTTTACTTTTGAAGTAATTTCATCAATTACAACTTGCTTACGTTCAAGTATTTTTGCATTTGCCATATTACACCTCCTCTGTTTCGTGTAACACCGTATAATAAAACCCCTACTATATAAATACAGTAAGGGTCGAAAAAGATATTCTTTATCTCCCTCGGTAGGAAATTATTAAGCTTAAAGCTCCTACTGTCTACGGTACTTATTATCTCGAACTGAAATGATTATATCATATCAAATATTATTTGTCAAAGCTTTTTGAATCAATTTTGATTCCTGGACCCATAGTTGAAGCGATAGAAATATTTTTAACATATTCTCCTTTAACAACTGATGGTTTTGATTTTAATATTAATGAAACAAATGCTTTCATATTTTCAATTAGTTGTTCATCAGTAAATGAAACTTTACCAATAATAGCTGCTACATTACCATAACTATCTGTACGGTATTCAACACGACCTTTTTTAATTTCGTTAACAGCTTTAGCAGTATCCATAGTTACTGTTCCAGTTTTAGGGTTTGGCATTAATCCTTTTGGTCCTAATACTTTACCTAATTTACCTAAAGCAGGCATCATATCTGGAGTTGCTACTATTACATCGAAATCAAACCAGTTTTCTGATTCAATTTTAGTAATCATATCCATATCTCCTACATAATCAGCTCCAGCTTCTTTAGCTGCTGTAGCCATAGGTCCTTTAGCTAATACTAAAACTTTTTTAGTTTTTCCTGTTCCATATGGTAAAACTACTGCTCCTCTTAATTGTTGATCTGCTTTTTTAGTATCTAAGTTTAGACGCATAGCAATTTCAACTGAAGCATCAAATTTAGTAGTAGATGTTTCTTTTACTAATTTAATAGCTTCTGCTTGAGTATATAGTTTTGCTTTTTCAACTAATTTATTTGCTTCTATATATTTTTTACCTTTTTTCATATTTTTTCCTCCTTATGTGGTCAAGCGGATATATCCTTCCACGTAGGGTTTTCCCTATGTAAAATAATTTTAATTATTAATCAACTATTTCAATACCCATATTTAATGCAGTACCTTCAACTATTTTCATAGCTTCTTCTACAGTATAGCAATTTAAATCTGGTAATTTGATTTCTGCAATTTCTTTTAATTGAGAACGAGTTAATTTACCTACTACAAAGTTTCTACCTTTAGTAGATCCACTCTTAACTCCTGCAATTTTCTTAATTAAGAAAGCTGCTGGTGGAGTTTTAATTACGAAATCGAAACTTCTATCTTCATAAACAGAAATTACAACTGGTAATATATCTCCCATTTTATCTCTTGTTGCATCATTATATTTTGTACAGAATTCTTGTAAATTAATTCCTGCAGGTCCTAAAACAGTACCAACTGGTGGAGCTGGTGTTGCTTTTCCAGCAGGGATTTGTAATTTTATTTCTTTAGTAACATTCTTTGCCACGAAAAACACCTCCTATAATATTTTTTCGCTGTGGTTCAAATAGCTTTTCTCCGCTTTATTTAAAAAAGCTTGCCTCCCACACTAACTATATAAATAAAATATAGCATATTGATAATAACATAAATTATCTATTTTGTAAATATTTATTTGATATTTTAACAAAAATAGTTAATATACTTATAAATATATTATATTATGATATTTTATTTAGTATTCATACAAAAAAAGATGTTAATACATCTTTTTTTAATTAAGCTTTTTCTATTTCAGAGAAACCAAGTTCTACTAAAGTTTCTTGTCCAAATAAATCAAGACTAACTTCTACTTTAGAATTTTCTATATCAATAGTTTTAATTTTACCAAACATACTTGCAAATGGTCCATTGATAACTTTTACAACATCATCAACATTAATTTCATTAGCAATGTTTAATCTACTCATTCCCATAGATCCTAAAATCTTATCAACTTCCATTGGAGTTAATGGGAATGGTTTAGCACCTTTACCAGATGATCCGATAAATCCTGTTACTCCTGGAGTATTACGTACTACAAACCATGCAGCATCAGTCATAACCATTTCAACTAAAATATATCCAGGAAACATCTTTTTAGTTTTTTCTTTTTGTGATCCATCTTTCATAGTTTCAATAACTTTTTCTTCTGGAACTACAATTCTAAAAATATAATCTTCTAGGCCCATACTATTAGCACGCATCTCTAATTTTTCTTTTACCTTATTCTCATGTCCTGAATAAGTGTTAACTACATACCATTCTTTTTGCATATTAACCTAACCACACTTTCACACCTGATATTATTAAATCAGTTAATCCAAAGAATAAAGCAAACGCAATAATAAATGTTAAAGTTGCTAAAGAATATTTAACCATTTCTTTTCTAGTTGGCCATTTAACATTTTTCATTTCATTTTTTACACTAACAAAAAATCTAGCTATCTTTTTCATAAATTCACCCACCTAATTTTCCAAAATAAAAACACCTAAACGTGTCTAAATAAATAATATCACGTTAGTGTTTTATTGTCAATATATTATTACTTTTTATATTGCAATTCTAATAACTTGTTTGTTGCATACTTACAATAGTTATTAACATCTTCTTCTGTTGGTTTAGAAGCAAGCAATTGCATTTTAATTCTATTTAAATAAACAATAAGATATTCATATAAAGAATATTTTAATTCAAGATCATATTTTGCATTAATTTCATTAATATATTCTATTAATTCAATAGGCATAATAAAAGTTCCTACTGCACTATTAATTCTTGATAATTGTTTAGTAGTTAATTGTTTTAATTGTTGATAATCAATCATATCCATGATTGCATCAATACAATCTCCATAAGTTTTATATTCCATATTCTTAATATTTCTTATTCCAATTAATTTTTTATTTAAAAACTTAGAGTTAGGAAAAACTACTATACTATAATTTATAAAATCTAATTCACTCTTTAATTCTATTCTTACAGTTTTAAGAGCATTCATATGATCAACTAATTCTTTTTTATTCATATCTCACCTATATTTATTCTAATTATTTAAATCCTTTATTTTTATTTTTATTCTTTGAATAGCATTATCTATCTGTTTTTTACTTTTAGATAATAAATCAGCTATCTCAATATAATTAAATCCACTAATTTTCAAATTAAATACTTGTTGTTCAAAATAAGTTAATTTACTATTTATCTTTTGAATTAATTCTTCACTTGTTTCATATTCAGTTAGTATATTTTCTGGATTAGTAGAGTTATCCGCAATTATTTGATCCAACTCTATTACTTCTTGATCTTTATCATATGTTTCAAATGGTAATGATTCATTTAATAATTTATGTTTTAATCTTTGACTTCCTATTAATGCAGATATTTGTTTTCTTTCAATGCAAGTCCTTGCATAAGTAAAGAAGCTTGCTTCTTTACTATCATTAAAAGTTTTAATAGCATTACTTAAACCTAACATACCTTCTTGAATTAAATCATTTAAATCAAGTCCATTATATTTAGAATACTTTAACATCTTTCTAGCATTTTGTTCAATAAGAGGTTTATATTTATTATATATTATTACATCAGCTTCTTCATTATTATCATTTACATAAGATAATAATTCATAATCATTATATTCTTTATAATTCATTTCTTATTCTTACAGCCTCATATATTATTATTCCTGCAGCTACAGATGCATTTAAACTATTAATTTTACCATTCATAGGAATAGTCGCTATAAAGTCACAATTTTCTCTAACAATACGGCTCATACCTGATCCTTCATTTCCTACAATTACACAAGTTTTTCCTTTATAATCAATACTACTATAATCTTGTCCATCCATATCAGTACCAACTATCCAGAATCCTTTAGATTTTAATTCTTTTATAGTATTAACTATATTAGTAATCTCAACAATCTTTACATACTTACTAGCTCCTACACTAGTTCTAATAACTGTTTCGTTAACATCAACACATCTATTTTTAGGAATAATAATACCTGTAACATTAGCTGCTTCACAAGTTCTTATTATTGCTCCAAAATTATGAGGATCTTCTATATGATCTAATATTACTATTAAAGGATTTTCATCTTTTAATAATTCATCTAAATTACTATATTTATAATCATCAATATTTAAAATAATACCTTGATGATTTTCTTTAGTTATTCTATCTAATTCAAATTTTTTTACAAATTTAATATTATTAGTTTTCTTCTTTAATTTATTTAATAAATCTTCATCATTAAAATTTTCAAATACTATTGCACTATTAATTTTTTCATTTGTATTTAAATATTCTTTAGCGACATTTTTTCCACATATACGCATCTTACTCACCTATTATTTCTTTTATTATTTCCAAAATTCTATCTATATTATTTTCTAAATATAAATATCCAATTAAAGCTTCAAAACCTGTTGAATACTTATATGTTACTATATCAGTATTCTTAGGATGTCTTGTCCCTTTATGATTACGAGCTCTATAAACTATATTAAGTTCATCCTCTGTAAAAAAATTATTATCAATCATGATATTTAAATATTTACATTGACTTTTTGCACTAACATAATTCTTAGCTTCAGCTTGAAGAGTATTTACTTTTTCAATTCCTTTATCCAATAAATACTTTCTTATATATACTTCATATACAGCATCACCTAAATAAGCTAAAGCTAATATATTTCTACTTATATTATTCATTAAAATCCTCTAATCTATCAAATGTAATATTTTTAATTGTACCATTTTTAACTTCATTAAGAATAATATTAATTACTTTATCATAATCAATTTCTCCACCCTTAACTAAGCATCCTCTTTTTTTACCAATAATATCTAGTGTTTCAACAAAGTCTTCATTAACACTATCTATTTGATATCTATCTTTTAATACACTAGGATAATATTCTTCTAATGTTCGCATAATGTATTCTACAACATCATATAAAGGTAATACTTCTTCTTTAATTGCAGTAAGACTTGCTAAATTAAAAGCAACTTTTTCACTATCAAATTTAGGCCATAATATCCCTGGAGAATCTAATAATTCAAAATTATCATTAATTCTAATCCAATCTAAGTTCTTAGTTACTCCTGGTCTATTACCAACATTAACAGCCTTTTTACCAACTAATTTATTTATTAAAGTAGATTTACCTACATTAGGAATTCCAACTACTAGTATTCTTGTTCTTCTTTTAATCATACCTTTTTCTTCATGTAAGGCATATTTTTCTTTCATCATTTCTTCAGTCATTTTCAAAAATACTTTTATATTAAAACCATGTTCTAAATCAGCTAATATTACTTTATATCCTTTTGCTTCATAATATTCTATCCACTTCTTTGTCACCATATTATCACATAAATCTGATTTTGTCATAATCAAGATTCTTGGTTTGTTTTTAATATATTCATCCAAATCTTTAATTTTTGATGAATAAGGCATACGTGCATCTATAACTTCATATACAATATCTATTAAATTGATATTTTCACTTATTAATCTCTTAGTCTTAGCCATATGTCCAGGATACCAGTTGATTACGTTTTTATTAAGAACATTATTATTATTATCAGAATTCTTTTTTTCTTGTCTCTCTTTTCTTTTTTGATACATATTTTTTGCCATATTTTTCACTTCTTTCTTTATATAAATTAAAAAACTTTGTTTTTAATCATTTATAATCACTTCCAAAATTCAATTATTAAATCTTAACAAGTATCCATCTGGATCTTGTATAAGAAATTCTTTATCATTGAATACTTTGTTATTTACCCTATACTCATTAATTTTTAATTCTTCAAAAAATATTATATTATATTTTTTTAATTCGGAGTAAAAATTATCAATATCATTAATTGTCATACTAATGTTTATTCCTCTACCAAAAGGATACTCTAATTTACTAGTGTTCCAATTATCATTAATTTCTTCTAACATAATTTGATTATTTTCTAATTGTATAAAACAAAATTTATCATTTGTTCTTTCATATACTATTTCAAATCCAATAGATATATAAAATAATTTGCTCTTATTTATATTTGAAACACTTAACTCTGGTATTAAACTATTAAATTCCATTGCTTTATCCTCTATCCATTTTGATTTTTACTATACATATTTTTTAACTATTTCCACCAATTGGGCATTAAATCATTAAGTGATACTATAGATTGTTTTTCTAAATCAGTAATTATTTCCATATCGCTATTACCAAGTTGCATCAAAAGTTCTCTACATACACCACATGGCATCATAATATTATCATTGTGACTACCTATACATATTAGTTTTAATATCTTTGATTCACCATGTGTTATCATGTTTCCTATGGCATTACGTTCAGCACACATACCAATTGAGCATGCCGTATCTATACATACTCCAGAATATATGTTTCCACTTTCTGTAAGTAATGCTGCAGCAACTCCACCTGCATTAACACTATCTGATAATTCTCTTGAATTTAATACTTTTTTTGCAGCTTCGTATAGAGAACTCCAAATATTAGTACTGTCATATAAATAGCTGATATGTATTGCATTTATACCATTTTTTTCTATTCTTTCTTTATAATCATTTAATTTTAATACATTAGATATAGCTTCATTATAATCATTTGTACTGGAAGTTGTATATCTTGTTCCCTCCAGCATTAATAATTCTTCAATAGAATTATAATGATTATTGCATAATATTTCGCATACAATTTCTTCATCATTATCATTTTTAAAAATTATTTTATCATGAATATTAAAATTATTGTAATCTATATCACCAGAATTTGCCCTTAATTCTATTTTCTTGGTTCCTCTTTTTATAGAATCAAAAGCCCTATTATTTAAATTCAAATAATGTTTATTCGTAAAAGTTTTCATTATAATGTTTCTCCTTTTCAAATTTTATATGGGGTTGGTTAACTTTCGTAATCACCTATTTAATTCACATGGTTTTTTTTAAAAAAAACAAAGATTTTCTATTATTTTTGTCAAAATTTAATGAATTATAAGAAAAACATGTAAGATATTATTTTTCTCAAGTCCTTATAAACAAAGGGTTTCTTATGAGGGTTAAATAAATCGTAATCAATCAGTTGATATTTGTCTTAGAAACACTTTCTACATTATCAGTTTGTTTCTTTTCTTTACGTTCTTTTCTTTTTTGATACATATCTTTTGCCATATATATTACCTCCTTATAAATATTTTTCTAATCTATCTTTGTATCTAATTGGCTTTAGTTCTTTAATTTTATTATTTTCTTGCTTAATTTCTGGTATATATATTCCTGTTTTAAGTTCTATATAATCTGCTACTAATCTTCTATGACAAAATTCTTCTATAGGTTCATGACATAAAAGTATAATATCTTTACCAAATTTATTTTTGAAAATTTCTATTAATTTCAAAACATCTAAGTCTTTTAATCTTGTTTCAAAATAACTTTCAATGTATTCATCTTCAATTTTCTTTCTAAGTTCTAAATATTCTTTATAATGATTTAAGTCATTTTTTAATTCTTCTAATTTTTCTAAATTGAAGCATAAGATGTATATGTAACAAGTCTTGGTGCAAGTTTCTTGTATGATGGCCCAAAGTAACCCCAAGCATTACCACCATCGCCAGTAATTGATATAGTATTTCCAGCAGTAATATTACTATAATTACCAGTTCCTAATATCATACTTGGTAAATATTTTTCTGTCATATGAATTACCATCTCTTTCTACTTGTTTTGGGTTAAATATATTTTACATCTCTTTATTTTTATGTATTTACTAAGTATTACAACTTGTATTTATAGTATTTTAATGCTTTAATCAATCAATTGAAATTAATCTTAGAATCACTTTCTACATTATCAATTTATTTTTTTTGATAATACCTCCCGGTTTTCTTATTGTATTATATCATACTTTTACATATATTCACATAACAAAAAAGTAGATATAAAACCTACTAATTTAATACTTAATCTTTGTTTTTTTCAAATAAATATATTTTTTAAGATTCTAATTTCTTATTTTTAATAATTAGTTTTTTTCATTATCTATAGCTTTATATGTTGATATTATTGATACACAATTTGATATAATACCCGCTATTGATAAAACACAAATATTATATATTAACCACAAGAAATAGCAATAAAAGCCTGCCTTTTTTACTCTTAATTCATTACCATTCCATATAAAATATAAATATATCATTGCAGTTAAAATAGGTAATATAGAAAATATATTTTTATATGTTAATATTCCAGATATTAAATATATAACTGATAATAGTATTAAAACTATTATACTATTAAATTTTTTATATTTTTCTTTTAATACTATTATTTCATTTCTTATAAGCGCAATTACCTTGGTAACGCAACCACTATATGCTCCTAACAACAAATAATGCATAATATCAAATAAATTTGCTAATATCATTGTTTTGAAAATTTTTTGTTTTCCTTTTTTATGATAAGCAATTAATGATATGAAAAAAGATACAAAACCAATTATTTGTGATACTAGATAAACTGCATTCATGTAATCTTTCTCCTTTTTTATTCTAAATATAAAATATATTAATAAATCTTAGATATTATTATTTCTATCTTATTTTTTATTATTTTTACTTTCTAATAACAAGAAAGTTTTATGCAAATCTGCAAATTCTACAATATCTGCCTTAACAATACATATATCTTTTATAGGATAATCAATACTATCAATTATACTGCCAAAATATTTCTTATAAAAATTGATTGTATCATTTCCTTGCATGCATTCTAGTAACATTTTGGAAAAACCCATTTCTATCAAATCCTGAACTGCAATTTAAATAATTCTTCTTCATTACTCTTAATTGTATCACTAGGTTTATCGCTTAATATAATATTTATTAAATCATTAATATTCATATAATCACTTTCCCTTTTTTCTTTTTATTATAACATATTTTTGTTTAAAATATATGAAATAAAAAAAATAGACTTAATCTATTTTTCCGAATTTTGTAAAAGGAAACAATCTAAAGCTAGTTGAACCCTTAATATCATCTTTTTTTATAAAACCTAATACCCTACTATCAGTTGAATTAGTTCTATTATCACCTAATACTAAATAGCAATCATCTGGTACAAATTCACTACCAATTCCTTTACTAGTGAAATCACCTGTTATATTTGCTAAATCATCTTTTACTTCTTTACCATTTACATATAATTTTCTATTATTATATTCTATTTTTTCACCTGGTAATCCAATTACTCTTTTAATCAATCTGCTTTTAAAAGTTCCATCATCAAAATCTATTACTACAATATCAAATCTTTTATAATTATTACTGAATTTTTTTAATAATAATACTTGTTTATCATTTAATGTTGGCTCCATACTAGCACCATTAACTATTACAGGTGTTACTATATAACATCTAATTATTACTACTACTAAAATTATTATTGCATAAGGAATTAATTCTTTTATAATTTTCATATTCTCACCATTTAAATTATAACACATATTATTCCTAATAAACAAAAAAAAATAATGCATAAGCATTATCTTCTTTCTTTGATTTTTGGTTGTTTTACTAAAGTTCTTAAGAAGTTTAATCTAGCTCTTCTTACTCTACCTTTTCTTACTACTGTAACAGTATCGATAACAGGTGAATTCATTGGGAATGTTCTTTCAACTCCTACACCTTGTGCGATTTTTCTAACGATAAAGTTTCTTGAAATTCCGCTACCTTTAATAGCAATTACAATACCTTCGAAATCTTGAACTCTTTCACGTTTACCTTCAACAATTTTAACACCAACATTAACTGTATCTCCAACACGGAATTCAGGAATATCAGTTCTTAATTGTTTTTCTGTAATTTTATCAATTACGTTCATAATACACTCTCCTTCTTGTTTTTATGTAATCATAACATTATATATAATAAGTAGCGGATTACGAATTAGATTTTATCATATTATAGACTTTTAAGCAAGTCTTATTAAATATTTTCTATCTTTTTCTTGTTTCTTCTATTTCTTTAGGTTGATAGCAAATTATTTTTGCTTTTAACTCTTGTTCTAATAAATTCATTTTCTTTATTAATATATCACTATATTTTTGATCTAAAAATTGTAAATATTTATTATGTATTATTGATTTATATCTTGTTAGGTCATTTAAAGCTGCTCTTAAATCAGTTATATCTGTATCATCATCATCAGTTTCAATAACGCTTATTATAAATCTTAAATATATTTCTAATCTTTTTTTAATTTTTTTCTTTAATATTGTTTCAGTAAAAGATGGATTAAACATAATTAATTTAGACACTACTACCCCATCATAGTTAATACTATTACGTGGTTTAAATGAAAAACCATTTGTTACTTGAAGTGTCAAATCTTTTATTCTAGGAAAATTATAATCCTTTACTAATAAAAATCCTTTTTTATCCATATTATCACTCTCTTACTTATTTATTTAATAAATCTGGTCTTCTGTCTTTAGTTCTTTTTATTTGTTCATCATGACGCCATTTATTAATGTTTTCATGATGACCTGAAAAAAGTATTTCAGGTACTTTCATACCTCTAAAATCATTTGGTTTAGTATAGACTGGATAATCTAGTAAATTATCATTAAATGAATCTTTTATATGAGATTCTTCTTCAATAACACCATCTAGTAATCTAACGATACTATCTGTTACTATCATACTAGGAAGTTCTCCACCAGTTAGAACATAATCACCTATACTAATCTCATAATCAGCTAGTGTTCTAATACGTTCATCAAACCCCTCGTAATGACCACATATTATAATTAAATGTTGTTCTTTTGTCAAGTCATATGCCATATCTTGTTTATATGGTTTTCCTTGTGGAGTCATTATAATAATTTTACTATTTTCTGTTCTTAAATCATCAACTGCATCAAATATAGGTTGAGGCATTAAAACCATTCCAGCTCCGCCACCAATACTATAATCGTCTACTCTTTTATGAGGATCTTTTGAATAATCTCTTATATCATGAATATTTATTTCTACTTGTTTCTTTTCTAATGCTCTTTTAATTATTGATTCTGATAAAAAACCACTATACATATTTGGAAATAATGTTAATATATCAATCTTCATTAATTAAACCTTTTATTAATTTAACATCTATTCTTTTTTTATCTAAATCAACATTCATAATAAATTCATCTATATAAGGAATATATTTTTCTTTTTTATCTACTATTACTACTAATATAGGATGAGCACTACTTTTTACTATACTAGATACATATCCTATTTTTTTATCATCACTATATACATCTAATCCAATAATATCTTCATATAAAATACCATCAAATTTAAATTCATCACGATTAATATAAACTTTTTTACCTTTATATTTTAATACATCATTTATATCATTAATTCCTTTTAATGTTACCATATCATAATTTTTATGAACACGATATGAATTAATTATTTCTTGATCTTTTTCTTTACCAATATATAAATTATTGCCTATTTTAAATACATCACTCTTATATTTAAAATCAGATATTATTCTAATTTCACCTTTAATACCATGCGTATTAACTATTTCTCCAAGATATAAAAAATCCATTTAATCACCTCTATCTAATTCATAAAGTATTATTAATGTAGCAACTGCAACATTAAGACTTTCACATTTATTATTCATATCAATATATATATAATTATTACATATATCTAATATTTCTTTACTTACACCATTACCTTCATTACCCATTACAATAACATATTTGCTATCTTTATTAACATTTTTCACACTAACTCCATTAGTTACTTTAGTACCATATATATTAAAATCTTTTAATTTATTAAGTGTATCTTTTAAATCACATATTACTATATTTATATGAAATATCATTCCTTGACTTGCACGTACTACTTTTGAATTATATACATCAACACAAGTTTTACTTAATAAAATTGTATCTATATTAAAAGCTACTGCACTTCTAATAATAGTACCTAAATTACCTGGATCCTGTATTTCATCTAAAGCAAGTATCTTATTACCTGTTACTTCATTATTCTTTTTATAACAAACGCCTATTACTTTTTTAGGTGTATCTAATTCACTTAAGTATTTCATTACTTTTGAGCTACAATATATTTTATCTACTTCTAAATTAAAATCATAATTTTCTTCAACAATTAATGTTTTTAGTAATCCAGTATCATATGCTTCTTTTACTAAGTGATCACCTTCAACTAAAAATAATCCTTCATTATCACGATTTTTCTTTACTTGTAATCTTTTTATTTGTTTAATTTTATCATTATCTATAGAAGTATAAACCATATTATCACCACAAATTTATTTTACCACTTTTTATAGTTTTTTTAAAGATAGATTTATGATATAATTTTTATGGTGATAATATGAAGTTGTTTTATTTAGCACAACTATGTGGTGTATTAATCTTTATTTTTGAAATATGTATTATTCTTTCTGATACTAAAAAGAAAGTTTTAAAATATAATACTATCGTCAATGCATTTAGTTTATTTCAATATCTATTTTTAAAAGCTTATTCAGGTTTTTTTGCGATAGGAATTACTTTTTATAGAAATTATATTTTAAATGTATATCATAATAAAAAGAAAAAAACACCATTTATATATTTAGTAATTGTTCTTACTCTATTAGGTATTTCAAGTTTTTTCACATATAAGAATATATTAAGTTTAATACCAATGGTTACAACTACTATATATACTCTTGCGATTTGGCAAGATAATATCAAAAATTTTCATTTATCAAATATGTTAATATGTTTCTTAACTGCAATATATAATTTTTCATGCCAAGCTTATATAAGTGTATTTACACAAATA
>DAOPJC010000005.1:0-23777 GCA_035399485.1 Bacilli bacterium | reverse complement strand
AGAATATAAAAAAAACATAGATTAAAATCTATGCATTTTCATGAATTCTCTATTTATTGTTTTTGTTTTTTGTTTACCTTTTTCATTTTTACCATAATAGTAACATAAATTAGAAACGACTAAATCTCCAGATTTTGATGCTTTTTCTTTTATAATTAAATCACTTGATTCTAATTGCTTATTAATAAATAATTGTTTAATTATATTCTTTTTTGCTTCTTTTTCTAATTTGTCTAAATCGCATAAATCTATATAACCATTATCCAATTTATATAGAATTGCGGCTTCCTTAAATAATTCAGTTTTTCTTGATTTGTCAGTATATATATAAATATCACCAACTAATACTTTATTTTTGTCTATATTCATTATATCTCCCCTGCATAATAATTATAACATAACAAAAAAATAGAGTAAATAAAAAATATAAGAATGATACTCTTATATTTTATTATCTTTTAACTGGATTTTTTCTTAATGTTAACACATTAACTTTTCCTCTTTGTGTTTCACCATAGTAAAAATCTAAATTTATTACATAAGCTTTTCCTCGTGTTCTTTTTGAAGTAATAACCATACTATCACTGTTTCTTCTTATGTAATCAAATATATTATTTATACTATCTATATCAACATATCTAAATGGGGCATTTTTTAATAAAATTGCATCTTCTTTTATTAATTTACCATTTTTAATTATATCGCCTTTATATATGTTACACATATTTGTTTTCATGTTATACCTCCTTTTTTACAGCCAACTTAATCATTATAACATATTCGTCTTTATTTTCAATAAAAAATGTGATTATTTTGAATAATCACATTCGCTACATTTTATTGTATCTTTTTTTGTTGTTAGCATTTTACCACATTCAGGACATTTTTCACCTGTTGGCATATCCCAATAAGCAGTTTTACAAGTAGGATAATTATTACATCCATAGAATACTTTTCCACGTTTACTATGTTTTTCTACAATCATTCCTTTATCACAATTAGGACACTTGCAAATTTCTGTTACTTCTTTTTTCTCAGTTTTAATATATTTACATTCTGGGTAATTACTACAAGCAATAAATTGTCCATATCGACCTTTTCTTATTACTAAAGGATTACCACACATAGGACAATCTTCTCCTACTTTTTCAGGTTCTTTCTTTTGTAATTTATCAAAGGCATCTTTTACTGATGGTTCAAACTTTTTATAGAAATCATCAATTACTTTATTCCATTTTGCTTTACCATCGGCAATTTTATCTAAATCTGTTTCCATATTTGCAGTATATTCTACATTAATAATATCCGCAAATGATTCTTGAAGTTTATCTGTTACTTCTATACCTACTTCAGTTGGAACAAACTTTTTATCTGTTATTACTACATAACCACGATCTTTAATATTTGACATAGTTTGTGCATAAGTACTAGGTCTACCTATACCTAATTCTTCCATTTCCTTAATTAATTTTGCTTCTGTATATCTTGCTGGTGGCTTCGTAAAATGTTGCTCTTTATCTATTTCATTAGATACAATAACATTTGATTTATAAGTATCAAGTGGTGGCAAATTTTTATCTTTTGTATCTTCATAATCAGAATATACTTTTAAGTAACCATCAAATACTATTATTTGACCGGTTGCTTTAAATTGGTAATTATTATTATCTAATATAGCAGTAGTATTTAAAGTTTTAGCATCCTTCATTAATGAAGCAAGTGCACGATTATAAATCATATCATATAATTTATATTCTTCATTAGATAAATATGATTTTAAACTTTCTGGTGTTCTATTAATATCAGTTGGTCTAATACCTTCATGTGCATCTTGCATATTTTCAGTTTTTTTAGTTTTCTTTACATATCCAAGATAATCTTCACCAAATTTTCCTTTTATAAAACCATAAGTACTTTTTATAAATTCATCACTTATACGAGTTGAATCTGTACGCATATATGTAATTAAACCGACTGTTTCAGTACCAATATCAATACCTTCATATAATTTTTGCGCTATTGACATAGTTTTTTTAGCATTGTAATTTAATTTATTTGATGCATCTTGTTGCATTGTACTTGTTGTATAAACTGGTTTAGATTTCTTTAATTTTTCTTTTTTATCTACGCTTTCAATTTTAAATGCATTAGATAATTTATCTAATACTTCATTAGCTTCATATTCAGTTTTAATCTCAAAATCTTTATGATTATAGTTAAATAATTCTGCTTCAAATTCATTAAATTTTGCAGTTATAGTCCAATATTCTTCTTCATTAAAAGCTTCTATTTCACGTTCTCTATCAACTACTAGTTTTAGAGCTATACTTTGAACACGACCAGCACTTGTCCCATCAGTTTTTGATTGAACTAATTTGCTTAATCTAAATCCAATAATTCTATCTAAAATTCTTCTTGTTTCTTGACTATTAACTAAGTTATTATCAATTTTACGAGAATTCTTAAATGCTTCTAAAACTGCATTTTTAGTAATTTCATTAAATACAACTCTGTTATAATTTTGATCATTTAATCCAAGAACATCATATAAATGCCATGATATTGCTTCTCCTTCACGGTCAGGGTCAGTAGCAAGATATACGTTATCAGCTTTTTTAACTTCTTTTTTTAATTCATCTACTACTTTTTTCTTACCTTTTATTGTTACGTAATCTGGCTTATAGTCATTATCTATATCAACTCCAAAACCATATTTTCCCTTTGTAGATAAATCTCTAATATGACCAACTGAAGCCATTACTTTATAATCTTTACCTAAATAAGTTCCTATTGGAATAGTTTTATGAGGTGATTCCACGATAACTAAGTTTTTTGCCATAATCCACTTCCTTTTCTCGTTATCTATTTATACACTATATTTTTTTTGTTGTCAATATTCCCCTATTCATATTATATATCTTTTTATTTAATTATCCTTTTTTATATTTCCACATTTACTCCCCCATACATCTATTAAATCATTATCCTTATATATATTTAATATTTCACAATTATTAGAGCATCCTTTACATTCTTTTCCTTTAGTAATGAATTTAATATCTTCAATATTTAAATTATATATTTTATTACTTTTATATTTTTTTGATAAGATTGCGATCCCATATGCCCCCATTAGATGACTATCTTTATCTACTATTATTTTTTTATTCAATATTTCTTCGAAATATTTTACTACTCCTTTATTCTTACTTACACCACCTTGAAATACTATTGGTTCTTCGATTTTCTTACCTTTTCCTACGTTATTTAAATAATTTAGAACAATACTTCTACATAATCCTGATACAATATCTTCCTTTTTATAACCTACTTGTGCTTTATGAACTAGATCAGATTCAGCAAATACAGTGCAACGTGCCGCAATTTTTACTGGATTATTAGA
This sequence comes from Bacilli bacterium, assembly GCA_035399485.1. Classification (GTDB taxonomy): domain Bacteria; phylum Bacillota_I; class Bacilli_A; order RF39; family UBA660; genus RGIG4266. The sequence continues at coordinate 20,374 of DAOPJC010000005.1, read as the reverse complement.
TTTTAATGCCATCTCCCCAAATTCTTCTACTTCAACGCCAATTCTTTTAGCTTGACTAGATAAAAAAGAACCTGTTCCCGCAGCACATAAGGTATTCATTGCATAATCTTTAATCATTCCATTTTCAATTAAAATAATTTTAGAATCTTGCCCACCTATTTCAAATATAGTTCTAACATCATTATATTTAGTCATTGTGCCAATTGCATGCGCAGTAATTTCATTTTTTACTATATTAGCATTTAACATAAGACCTATTAAATTTCTTGCACTTCCTGTTGTTCCTATTCCTTTTATTATAATATTACTTGGTAATTTATTTTTAATATTATATATAACTTTTTTAGTTGCATAAATAGGATTTGCTTCTGTTAATATATATGATGAACATATTATATTGTTGTCTTCATCTATAATTACTCCTTTAGTAGATATAGAACCTATATCTATTCCTAAATAACCATTTATCATTTATTCATCTCCAACATATCATAAAATGCTTCTAATCTTGTTTTTACAAATACTTCACTAGTATTAGAGTCAAAAGACATAAATATTACTGGTACTTTATGATCTTTACATATCTTGTTAATTATAGGCATAGTTGCAATTTCAGGAGTACAAAAAGTAGATTTTATATGAATTATTCCATCGTAATTATCTTTACACATTTTTTCTACTCGACATATATTATCACTAGCATCAGCACCCATTTTATATTTAATATATTTACTTTTTTTTATATTCTTTCCTATAGTTTTATGTTTTTTAAATAATAGGTATTCAACGTTAGTAAATCTTGTTACTTCAACAGATTTTTTTGCTAAAAACTTTTCAATATCATAATTAGCAAATGGTTCCATTAAAGTATATAGTTCTCCCACTATACCTACTTTTAAGACATTTTTAGGTTTATTTATTTCTATTTTTTTAAATAGTTTTAAATATTTTTTATAACACTTTCTTATGCTAAATACATTTTTATATTTTACTATTTCATTTAAAAATTCTTTATTTAAGTTATCAAAAGAATTATTATTAACTTCAAATCCAACATTTTTTCTTATATAATCATCTATATTATCCATATATTTAACTATATATCTTGCATTAATAAAGTAATATATTGTCTTAAATAAATTTATATTATCTATACTTTTTAATTTCTTATATATCTTTTTTAAATCTGTTTTACCAGCATTAATTAAATTAATCATTTTAAACTTATAACCTAAATCTTTTAGAATTTCATTCTGTACTTCACTATAGTATCCATAACGGCATCCCCCGCCTAACTGCATTAATATATATGCATCCTTATCTAAAGCTTCAATAAGTGAACCTAAAGTATATTTAAAAGGCATACAAACAAAATCAGGACTATATCTTGTACCTAATTCTAATGTCTTAGAAGTGATTTTTATATTATCAATTATTTCACAATTTAGAATATTATTTAAAAAATATTTTACTGGTATATAATAATTTGCCATGATAGGAAAAGCAATTTTAATCTTGCTCAATTATATATATAAAACTTTCTAATCTAGTTTCAATACCAGTATCATTTTCTAAATCATCAATAATTAAATTTAAATATGGCAAATCTATTTTACGCATTATATATTCATTAGTAAGTGAATCAGGTCCACAAGGAAATGATGTTAGAAATACTATTCCATCAATATTATTTCTAGCAAGTAAGCAAGCTCCTAAACTTTCTCTTCCACTTTTAAAATACATATCTTCTGAATATATTTTACTTAATTCTTTTAATTTTTCTTTATCAAATAAAGTTGAGTATATTACTTCAATATTATTTTTTTCTAAATACTTAATAATATTTCCACTAATATAATCATCAAATAAATTATACTGATGTCCTACTAAAAGAATTTTTTTCTTACTCATATATAATTTATTAGTATTTGTTATTACCTCTTTCTTTTTTTCTTTAGAAACTTTTATTTTAGAAAATAAATAAGCATTTTTAATTTGTTTCTTATCTATTTTGAATTCACTAAATAGTTTTAATAATTCTTTATATAATGTTCTATAATTATAATGATCTATTGTTATATTAATAATTTTTTTAGAAAATAAATTATTTATCAAATCGTAATTAGCAATATAATTAGTACATCCTTGATCATATAATCCACAATTATCCATTCTAATATTTAATATATAATCACATTTATCTTTTAAATAATCTATATGACCTAAAAATAGTTTTAGTGATAAGCACATTTCATCATTAGCATATTTCTTTCCTAATTCTTTTATTTCATTATTAGTAGGTGGAGAAACAATTACTTCAAAATTTAATTCTTCTAGAAAATATTTTAAAAACTTTCCTTCACTATAATAAAAAATAGTTCTTGGTATACCTATTTTCACCTTGTCCATATTATCACCTAACTAATTATATTAAGATTGATTTTTTTTATTACATTTATCTAATTTTTTGGTATAATTATTAAATAGAGGAGGTGCACTATGATTATACGCGAAATATCTAATGAAGAATATGAAAATTTTATTAATGTTTATCCATATTCATCAATACTTCAAACTACTGAATATAGTAAAATTATGGCTAATCAAGATCATACTTGCATATATGTTGGTGTATTTAAAAATAATATTTTAATCGGTGCATCTTTGATTCTAATTAAAAAAATTAAAGGATATAAATATGCATATGCACCTAGAGGATTCTTAATTGATTATAGTGATAAATCATTAATTGAAGAATTTACTAAAGAAATTAAGAGATATCTTAATAAAATGGATGTAACGGCTTTAAAACTATGTCCACCCATAATTAGATGTATTTTTAATAAAGAAGGCAAAACTACAGGAATAAATCCAAAATATGATACATGCTTTAATAATTTAATAAGTTTAAATTATCATCACTTTGGTTATAATAGTTTTTTTGAAGCTTATAAGCCACGTTTTGAGGCTTTAATAGATTTAGCACATGATTATAAAGAATTATTTAAAAACATAAAAAAAGAGTATAAAACTAAAATTAGAAGTGCTGAAAAAATGGGTATTAAAATATATCGAGCTAATTCTAATGAAATTGATTTAATATATGAACAAACTAAAAATAAATATCCTAGAGATTTAAAATATTTTCAAGATTCATACAAATTCTTTAGTGAAAAAAATAAAATGGAATATTATTATGCTAAACTAGATACTAATTCATATTTAAAATATATAAAAAAACAATATGAAACTATTGAGGCAGAAGTATATGAATTAAATCAAGAATTAATGAAAAATAGCAATAACAAATTAATATCTAGAAAAATGGATGCTGACTATAGATTATCAAATATGAAAAATAAATTATTAGAAGCTAATGATTTATCAAGAAAATATCAAAAAGGCTTAGTACTAGCATCTATGTTAATTGCGAAAAATAGAAGTGAAATATATTTATATATGGATGGTTTTGATACTATGTATAAAAAGTTTAATGCCAAACATTTATTAATGTGGAAAATTATTGAAAAATATTCTAATTTAGGTTATAAAAGATTAAATTTAGGTGGAATTACTGATATTAGGGTGGAAAACAATAAGTTTGAAGGATTAAATAATTTTAAAACTAATTTTAATTCTTCTATTGTGGAATACGCTGGTGATTTTGAACTAGTAATCAATCCTGCCAAGTATTTCTTATACCGTCAAATGACTAGAGGTAAATAAAAAAAAGTATTCAAATTGAATACTTTTTTATTTTATTAATTATTAATTATTTAATAATTTCTGAAATGTTACCAGAACCAACTGTTCTACCACCTTCACGAATTGAGAACTTAGTTCCGTTTTCGATAGCAATTGGAGCGATTAATTCAACTGTCATTTCAACATTATCTCCAGGCATTACCATTTCAACACCAGCAGGTAACTCGATTACACCAGTTACATCTGTAGTTCTGAAATAGAATTGTGGACGATAATTTGTGAAGAATGGAGTATGACGTCCACCTTCTTCTTTACTAAGTACATAAACTTGTGCTTTGAACTTAGTATGTGGAGTAACTGTACCTGGTTTAGCAAGTACTTGTCCTCTTTCAATATCTTCACGAGCAACACCACGTAATAATACACCAGCGTTATCTCCTGATTCAGCATAATCTAATTGTTTACGGAACATTTCAATTCCTGTAACAACTGATTTTTTAGTATCTTTTAAACCAACGATTTCAACTTCATCATTAAGTTTTAATTGTCCTCTTTCAACACGTCCTGTAACAACAGTTCCACGACCTGTGATTGTGAAAACATCTTCGATTGGCATTAAGAATGGTTTATCGATATCACGAGCTGGAGTTTCAATCCAAGCATCAACTGCATCCATTAATTCATCAATTTTAGCAGTCCATGTTGCATCTCCTTCAAGTGCTTTTAAAGCTGATCCACGAATAATTGGAGTGTTATCTCCGTCATATCCATATTCAGTTAAAAGTTCACGAATTTCCATTTCAACTAAATCTAATAATTCAGCATCATCTACCATATCACATTTGTTCATGAATACTACCATACGTGGTACTCCAACTTGACGTGATAATAAGATGTGTTCACGAGTTTGTGCCATAGGTCCATCTGTAGCTGCAATAACTAAGATAGCTCCATCCATTTGAGCAGCACCTGTGATCATGTTTTTTACATAATCGGCATGTCCTGGGCAGTCAACGTGAGCATAATGTCTATTTTCTGTGCTATATTCGATATGAGCGGTATTAATAGTAATACCTCTTTCTTTTTCTTCTGGAGCTTTATCGATATTAGCGAAATCTACTTTTTCATTACCGAATTTACCAGCTAAATGTGATGAAATTGCAGCAGTTAAAGTAGTTTTACCATGGTCAACATGTCCTATTGTACCAATGTTAACATGTGGTTTTGAACGGTCAAATTTTGCTTTTGCCATATTAAATTTCCTCCTCTTTTTTACTTACAATATATATTTTATAATAATACTTAATTTTTATCAAGTATTTTTATAACAATTAATTATTATTTCCACCATTTTTCTTAATGATAGATTCTGTTATATTTCTTGGTGTTTCTTCATAATGGTCAAATACCATTGTGAATGTTCCACGACCTTGTGTATTAGAACGTAAACTTGTAGCATATCCGAACATTTCAGCAAGTGGTACCATAGCATCTATTGCTAAAGCATTTCCTCTTGATTCTTGTCCTAATGGACGTCCACGACGTGATGTAATATCACCCATTACATTTCCTAAATATTCATCTGGAACAACTACTTGAACTTTCATAATTGGTTCAAGTAAAACTGGTTTACATTTTTTAGCTGCTTCTTTTAAAGCTAAGCTTGCTGCAACTTTAAATGCCATTTCTGATGAATCGACATCATGGTAAGAACCATCAAATAGAGTTGCTTTTACGTCGATCATAGGATATCCTGCAAGAACACCAGTTTTTAATGCTTCTTGTAATCCTTTATCTGTTACTGGAATGTATTCACGAGGAACTACACCACCAACAACTGCATCAACGAATTCATATCCTTTATCAGGATTTGGTTCAAATTTAACCCATACATGTCCGTATTGTCCACGTCCACCTGATTGTTTGATATATTTACCTTCACATTCAGCTGTTTGAGTTAAAGTTTCACGATATGAAACTTGTGGCTGACCAATGTTTGCATCAACATTAAATTCACGTCTCATTCTATCAACAATGATGTCAAGGTGAAGTTCACCCATACCAGCAATTATTGTTTGTCCTGTTTCATGATTTGTACTAGCTCTAAAAGTTGGATCTTCTTCAGCTAATTTTTGTAATGCAAGTCCCATTTTGTCTTGATCAGCTTTTGATTTTGGTTCAACAGCTAATTCAATAACTGGTTCTGGGAATTCCATTGATTCAAGAATACAAGCATTCTTTTCATCGCATAATGTATCTCCAGTTGTAGTATTTTTTAAACCTACAGCTGCAGCTATATCTCCAGCATATACTTCTGTAATTTCTGTACGAGTATTAGCATGCATTTGAAGAATACGTCCAATTCTTTCTTTACTATCTTTAGTAGCGTTTAATATATAACTACCACTTGATAATTTACCAGAGTAAACACGGAAGAATGTTAATTTTCCTACAAATGGGTCTGTCATAACCTTAAATGCTAATGCAGAGAAAGGTTGGTTATCATCAGGATGTCTAACGATTTCTTTACCATCTAAATCTACACCTTTTATTGATTCAATATCAAGTGGAGATGGCATGTAATCTATAACAGCATCAAGTGCTAATTTAACACCCATGTTTCCTAATGCAGTACCGCATAATACTGGAAAGAATTCAACTGCTAAAGTACCTTTACGGATACAATGTTTGATTTCTTCTACTGATGGTTCAACGCCATCTAAATATTTAGCCATAATATCATCATCAAATTCTACTACAGCTTCAACTAATTCCATACGTTTTGTTTCAGCAATTTCTTTTAACTCAGCAGGAATTTCAATTTCTTTGTAATCTTCTTCAGCTTTACCATCAAAGTGATATGCTTTCATAGCAACTAAATCAATTACACCATTGAATTCATTTTCAGCACCAATAGGCCATTCGATTGGTTTAGCATTAACACCTAAACGAGAATCAATTGTACCTAAACTATATTCAAAGCTTGCTCCCATTTTATCCATTTTATTACAGAATATCATACGAGGAACTTTGAATTCAGTAGCTTGACGCCAAACTGTTTCAGTTTGTGGTTCAACACCGGCTTGTGCATCTAATAATGCAATAGCACCATCTAGTACACGAAGTGATCTAGAAACTTCAACAGTAAAGTCTACGTGTCCTGGAGTATCGATTATATTTAATCTATATTTTTTCCAGAAAGCAGTAGTTGCTGCAGAAGTGATTGTAATACCACGCTCTTGTTCTTGTGCCATCCAGTCCATTTGTGAAGCACCATCATGTGTTTCACCTATTTTATGGATTTTTTTAGTATGAAATAATACTCTTTCTGTAAATGTAGTTTTACCTGCATCTATATGAGCCATTATTCCTATATTACGATAGTCATTTAAACTATATTCACGAGCCATAAATCTATTCCTTTCCTTGAATTACCAACGATAATGAGCAAATGCTTTATTAGCTTCTGCCATACGATGTGTATCTTCACGTTTTTTAACAGCTGCACCAACACCATTTGATGCATCAATAATTTCATTAGCTAAATTCTCAGCCATTGAATGTCCACCTCTTAAACGAGCATAGTTAGTTAACCAACGTAATGCTAAAGCTTGTTTACGTTCTGGTCTTACTTCAATAGGTACTTGGTAGTTAGCACCACCAACACGACGAGATTTAACTTCTAATGATGGAGCAATATTTTCAATTGCTTTTTCGAAAACTGTTAAAGGTTCTTCATTTGTTTTTTCTTTAACCATTTCAAATGCTGCATAATATATTTTTTGAGCTGTACCTTTTTTACCATCTAACATTAATGCATTAATAGCTTTTGTAACTAATTTTGAATTATATATTGGATCAGCAAGTACATCTCTTTTAACTGCACGTCTTTTACGCATAGTATAGTCCTCCTTTCAGTAATTATTACTTATTATAATTATTTAGTTGCTTTTGGTTTTTTAGAACCGTATTTAGAACGTCCTTGACGACGTTTGTCGATTCCAGCAGTATCCATAGTACCACGAATTATGTGATAACGTACACCGATTAAATCCTTAACACGTCCTCCACGAATTAAAACAACACTATGTTCTTGTAAGTTATGTCCTTCTCCTGGAATATAAGCTGTAACTTCCATTCCATTACTTAATCTAACACGGGCATATTTTCTTAAAGCTGAGTTTGGTTTCTTTGGAGCCATTGTACCAACACGTGTACAAACTCCACGTTTTTGTGGTGAATTTTGATTTGTTTGTTTCTTTTCTTTGCTGTTATATCCAACACCTAAAACTGGGGCTTTACTCTTTCTAACCTTATCAGTTCTTCCTTTTCTTACTAATTGATTAATTGTAGGCATATTTTGTCCTCCTCTCTTTGCACACATCCAGGCGTATCAATTTGACCTTTAATAAAGATTTGCCGAAGCAAACCTTAAGTTGAATGCAACAATATATTAACATTTTCATTATGTAATGTCAACTGTTTTTTTAACTATTTTTTTATAAGTTTTTATTATCTATTTTTCTAGACTGATATTATGTTCTTTCATGTATATTATATATTCATTTTTATAGTTAGTTACTTTATTATTTCTAGCAAATAAAGATTCTAAAAAATCGCTGCAGAATATGTAAAATATTACTAATACTACTCCTGCAAAAACTATAAAAGCTAATAAAGCTGCTAATCCAAAACCTTTATTATTCATAATAACACCACCTAAAACAAATTTTTTTCACTTATATTTTCTTTAAATCTATATAGTTTTGCTGGTCTTCCATTACCACCTATATTAAATTCATTTGTATCTTCTAATAAATCCATCGTAATTATTCTTTTTCTAAAATTACGACGATCTAATTTTTTATTAAGTATTTGCTCAAATATTTTTTGTAATTCTGGTATTGTAAAATCACTTGGAAACAAATTTCTTAATATATTTATATTAACTATTTTTTTCTTTAAACATTCAATATTCTTTTTTATTACTTCTTCATGATCATATCCAGTTTTTGGTAATTCATCAATACTGAACCATTCGCTTTCAATATCTTTTTTTTCTTCTCTTCTTACTTCTAGTGTTGTACTATCAGCTAATCCCATAAATGAAATACCTATAACTCTATTATCTGGGTTTCTATTTAATCCACTAAAAGCGCAACATTGTTCTATATATAATTTTAATATACCTGTTTGATCAAAAACTGCATCTGTAATATTACTTTCTAATGTCTCACTATTTTTTAGTGGGCTTCCTGGTAATATCCAGTATCCTTTATATGGATCTATTTTATTTTTAATAAGTAAAACCTTTAATGAACCTTTATGTACTGTAAATATCGTAATTAAAGTTTCTACTAAATTATTATGTTCTCTTGTAAAAGTACCCATATTACTTCTCCTCTTTACACGTAGAAACTATTTTATATAAAAAATACTTATTTGTCAAACTATAGTTTCTTTATAATAAAGTATTTACATTGATATGAACAATAATCTTTAATATATTCTTTTACCTTATTATAATCATTTAAATTATTAAATATTTTATTATCTTTACTGCAAAAACCTTTTAGTCTTAATTTTCCATAAGACCAATCACCTAATACATAATCATATTGTTCAAAATAGTCAGTCATATATTCATTTAATAATTCTATCTCTAAACCATTTTTATATTCTTCTACAACTTCATAATCTTTTGCATTAATTTTTATTTTTTTCATTTTAATACTCCTTACTAAATGCTTCCGCTATAGATTGATATTTAGTATAATTAGAATTTGCATTCCATGTCATAAAGCCACTACCAATTCCAGCGTCACTTAATCCTTTTACTTGTTGATATATTTCATTAGCGCCATATGTAATTGTTGGATTCCAAAATGGAACATTATATGCAGTTATCCAAGTTCTTACTTTTGCAGGAGTTGGTATTTCTTTTTGGCGTGTTTGAACTAATTTTCCCCATTTATTCATAGTATTATATGGATTTTTCCATGTAGAGCTATCATTTCTTTCAAAATGATCAGTATAAGGCATTCCACTTATTACATCAACTATATTAGATATAGCAGGAAAGTATTGTCCATAAGCTGTAACATAAGTTCCTGCACTTTCACCAAATACATCTACTGATAAATAAGTATTTGTTTTATGTATTTCATCAGCTGCATAATATAAAAATGTTTGTAATGCCTGTGCTTTTTCTTCAGAATACTTATTTTTAAAATCATAATTTTGTTTTGACCAATTAAAAGATGCCTCTGGAAATCTTACATAATCAAATTGTATTTCATTAAAATCAAATAATTGTATTGATTCTAAAGCTAATCTAATATTATATTCCCATGCTTTTCTACTGTAAGCACTTACCCAATTAGTAGATTTACCACCATTTGTATATATACAATCACTAGGATTATCTTTAGCATAAGTAGGATCATTAAATAATACAATTCTTCCTATTACATAAAAATTAGCTGCTTTTATTTTATCAATAGCCGCTTTATAAGATTCTTTTGAATTCATAGCAGTATTATAACTAGTACTTGTATAATTATTTGATATATCTGATTTGTAAGCTAAAGCTCCATCTTTTATATCTACTACAAAAGCAGTTGCTTTGGCTTTCTTAGCAAGTTCAATATATTTATCAATACTATTTATAACAGCAGGTGAACCTACTAAATAGTAAGCTTTTGCATTATCAACAAATTTATTATCCTCAAATTCTTTTTTTTCGTATGGATAATAATCTAAATTAGCAGCTTTTCCACCATATAACTCATATGAATATTTACGATCTTTATGAATATCATAAATGCCATTTTCATTATAGTTTTCATTTGCAAGTTCAACTGTATCAACCAAATATTTTGAATAAACATAACCTTCAGTTTTATCATTTTTTATTTTATATATATTAATGGTGCCATCTTCATTTATTTTATCAAAGCCTGTTATTTCTAATTTAGTTCCTTTTTTTGCATATCCTGCGATTAATATATCATCTGTTTTTTCATAAATTGTTAAACTTGTTCTTACAAATTTTTCTTTTTCATAAACACTATTTTCATATTTATCAGTAGTATTTTCAATAGGTACTAAATAAGTTTTTCCTTTATATTCAATTTTAGAATACTCTTTAGTATTTTTTTCATCTATTTCTTGTTCTACTTTTTTTTCATATTTAGAAACCTTTGTTCCTCTTACTAATTTATCTACTTTATTATATTCTAAATCATATAAATCAACATAATAATCTTTAGAACCAATATATGCATCATCTTTTTTGTTTAGTGCTTCATTTATTTTAGAAATTGATTTATAAACAACATATGTGCCACCTAAAGCAAGAACTAAAATTAATAAAAGAGCAAATGCATATTTAAACTTCACCCTTTTTTTCTTTGACATAATAACACCTCTATTATTATTATATCATAATAAAAATTCTTATTCTACCGGCAGGCTTAAAATAGAAGAATTTTGATTATAGCCATTTTGATAGTATTTAGGTATTTCTCCTTCTATTATTTTTATTACTATTGGTGTCTTTGATGTTACTTCTATTTTCTTAGTAGTTATTGGTAATAATATATCAACATTTATACTTATACATAAATAACTTTCCAACATAGCATTATTTATTCCAAATGATTTAATTTCTGTACTTAAATTAGTACTAATATCACCTGCTAGATTAAATCTAACTGGAATACTCGGTCCCAAATTTGATAAAAAAGGATTTTTAAATATCACACCCATTGGTATTTTATATATTATTCCACTCTCTAAGTTCTTTTTATCATAAGCTTTATAGAATTCATCAATACTATCACCAATTTCTATTTTTTTAATATTTCCTTCTACAATGTTTTTTAGATTACTATGAACTATTGTACTAGCCTCAATTAATATACTATTTACTATTTTTGAATTATAATCAATTGTTTCTATTTTTCCATATTCATCTTTATTAATTATAAATAATTCCTTTGTTTCTATTGTTTCATTAAACTCTTTACCTATTACTTTATTAATTACATATGTAATCATTTTTCTTGTTTCTGTTTCAGCATATGATATAAGAATTGGACTTATTTTTTTATTTATCACTTTAAACATTAAAAAAACTATTAGTATTATGCCAGCGATAGTAATTACTAATATATTACTTTTTTTCAACTTAAATCTACTATTTTTATTTTTTAAATGCATTCTTCTTTTCATATTTAATTATATGAAAAAAAAGATTATATATTAAATAAACATATAATCTTCTTTTGGTCTCATATTTGTTTGTTTTTTAACTGTATTATATTTTTCAATTAATACAACTTGATTTTGTTTTAAACTTTTTTTAACATCAATAACTCTTTGATTACTTGAGCCCATATAAAATAGATCTAAGCTTTTAAGTTCTAAAACGAATTTTCCATCTACTAAAACATCTACATTTTTTAATAGTTCAATAATCTTAGGATTATTTTTACTCATTTCTATTAATTTTTCATAAGTAAATCCGGTATAAGCCCAAACATTTTTCCCTAGGCTTTGTACATAAGACGCTATTTCACAAACAGCATCTGCTTGCATAAATGGATCACCACCAGATAATGTTAAACCATCTTCATATTTAATATTATCTTTTAACTCATCCATTACTTCTTTAGTATCAGTTAGAAAACCACCTTTGAAGTCATGAGTCATTGGATTATGACATCCTTTACAATTGTGTGAGCATCCTTGTGTCCATAAAACAGCACGCATTCCTTCACCATCAACAATGCTATCATATTGGATAGGTGCAGCTAATCTTATTTGCATATTAGTTCATACTATGTTTTACACGGTCATGTTCTTCGGCTTTTTTACCATTATTGAAACGGTCAACAGTTCCTACTAAATAACCTGTAATACGACGGATTCTTTCAAATCCTACTCCTTCGCCAATCTTTTTTTCATTTTCTTTTGTTTCAATTTTTTCGATTTCTACTTTTTCGTTTTTCATAAAAACATCTCCTTTTATCTTAAGTCACAGCCTAATTCTTTTAATTTATCTACAGAAACTGGTTCACCTGTATGACGTCCACATTTAGGACATACATCACCTATTACACCAACGTATCCACAAACTGGATCTCTATCTACTGGATGGTTTATAGCACCATAACCAATTCCTTCTTCTTTCATTATTCTAACTACTTTTTCAAATGCTTCTACATTAGCAGCTGTATCACCATCAAGTTCGATATAAGTAATATGTCCTCCTAATGTTTGTGCATGGTAAGGAGCTTCTAAATGAATCTTCTTAGCTACTGAAATATTATAATATACTGGAACATGGAATGAATTTGTATAATAGTCTCTATCTGTTACACCTTTTATTTTTCCATATATTGCTCTATCTATTCTAGTAAATCTTCCTGATAATCCTTCAGCTGGTGTTGCAATTACACTAAAGTTAAGGTTATATTTTTCTGAATATTCATCCATTTTTTCACGCATGAATGTAACAATTTTTAAGCCTAATTCTTGTGCTTCTTCACTTTCACCATGGTGTTTACCAATTAATGCTTTTAGACATTCAGCAAGTCCTATAAAACCTACTGTTAAAGTACCATGTTTTAAAACTTTTCTTAATTTATCAGTTGGTTTTAATTTTTCACTATCTAACCAAATTCCTTGTCCTAATAAGAATGGGAAATTATAAATTCTTTTATTACATTGAATTTCAAATCTCTCTAGTAATTGATCTTTTACTAATTCTAATAGCTCTCCTAATTCTTGGAAGAATCCATCAATATCTGGTTCAGTTAATGAAACTACACCATGTTTAATACCTAATCTTGGTAAATTTATTGAAGTAAATGATAAATTACCACGTCCTGGTGTAACTGCTTTATCAGGATCTACATGATTTCCTATTACACGAGTACGACAACCCATATATCCTACTTCTGTATTAAAATCACCTGCTTTATAAAATTCTTTATTAAATGGTGAATCTAAGAATGAGAAGTTAGGGAATAATCTTTTTGCTGAAACTTCACATGATAAATGTAATAAATCATAGTTTGGATCACCTGGATTATAGTTAACTCCTTCTTTTATTTTAAATATTGATATTGGGAAAATTGGAGTTTCTCCTTTGCCAAGTCCTGAGTCAGCTGCTAAAAGATAATTTTTAATTATCATTCTTCCTTCTGGAGAAGTATCAGTACCAAAGTTAATTGAAGAGAATGGTACTTGTGCACCTGCTCTTGAATGCATTGTATTTAAATTATGAATAAATGCTTCCATTGCTTGATATGTAATTCTATTTGTTTTTTCTAATGCTTTTTTAGCACTAACTTCAAATATATGTTTAATTTCATCAGCATCTTTTGCACAATCATCTAATACATGAATATCAAATTCAATTGAATCTAATTTATTTACTTCTTTAATTATTTTATCAAAGTTAACAAATGTTAAGAAACCTGAATAATCTAATAAATCATAAATAGTTTGTTTTAATTGTTTTTTATAAGTTTTTAAAACTCCTGGAGCTAAATAATAATCAAATGCTGGAATTGCTTGACCACCATGTTGATCATTTTGATTAGATTGTATTGCAATTGCTGCTAAAGCTCCATATGACATAATATCATTAGGTTCTCTCAAATGGCCATGTCCTGTTGAAAAACCATTTTTAAATAATTTTGATAAATCTATTTGGCAACAAGTTGTTGTTCCCATTGGCATAAAGTCCATATCATGAATATGAATATCTCCGCCATCATGAGCATCAGCAAATTTTTTCTTCATTAAATAAGATTTTGCAAATTCTTTAGATACAGTTGAACCATATTGTAACATTGTACCCATTGCAGTATCACCATCTACATTGGCATTTTCTCTTTTAGCATCTTCTTCATGTGCTGATTTTAATCCTAAACTTTCGATTGTTTTTAAAAATTTATGTAATTTTTTTTCATCAACAAAAACTTTTCTTGAAGAAGCTCTTCTATCTCTATATTCTGAAAATGATTCATATACATCTTCATAACCTTTTTGTTTTAATTCTTCTTCAATCATATCTTGAATTGCTTCAATTTTAATTTTTTCTTGATCACTATATTGTTTTAAAATTTTATTTAAAACTCCTTGATATACTTTTTGTATATCTTTTTCTGTATATAAAGGTTCTTCAAGATTAACACTTACACTATCAAATCCTTTTTTAATTGCCATTGCAATTTTAGAACCATTAAAGTCTACTTTTTTGCTATCCCTTTTTACAACTTTTAAAGCTGCTAATTCTTCTTCTAAATCTACCATAAACTTATCCTCCTCAAGTATTATTTTTACAATTTAATTATAGTCATCCACTTATATAAAAGTCAATTGTTTTTATCGATATTTTTTGCACTATTTTTGGGAAATATTATATACCCCTTATTTTTCAACATTTTTACAAAAAACTTTTTTTTAGAAATTTTACATTGTTTACATTTTTTAATTTTTGAAAAAATTACTTTTTTAGATATTTTTGACTTTTTTTATATATTTAAAGGCTTTTTTTACAATTTCGCCTTTTTTCTTTTTTTATATTTTTATTCTTTTTTTTATTTTTTCGTTTTTTTATTTTTTTGTTTTTTTAAATTTTTATCGTTTTTTTCAAAAAGTATATTATATAATAATGTGCATATAATTTATTAGGTGATATCATGAAAAAAATAGCTATTCTTTTAATAATTGTTAGCTTATTTTCTTATCCGGTTTTTGCTTCAAATAAGAATTTTGATTTAAAGAAAAAGTATGTTGCTTTATCATTCGATGATGGTCCTAGTAAATATACAAATGATATCATAAATTACTTATATGAAAATGATTGCCAAGCTACTTTTTTTGTATTAGGTAATAAACTATCTTATTATCAGGATACATTAAATAATATGATTTCAAAAAATAATGAAATTGCTAATCATACTTATTCACATCCTTGGTTAACTCATCTTAATAATAATGAAATTTTGGAAGAAATAAATAAAACGCAAGATCTAATCATTAATATTACAGGATATACTCCTAAATTATTTAGACCAAGCTATGGTGATATAAATAAAA
The DNA here is from genome assembly GCA_035399485.1 of Bacilli bacterium. Taxonomy (GTDB): domain Bacteria; phylum Bacillota_I; class Bacilli_A; order RF39; family UBA660; genus RGIG4266. The sequence goes on along the minus strand of DAOPJC010000005.1, from coordinate 4,552 downwards.
AATTAAGAAATTTAATTAAATTAAATATTGTTCTTTGGACTAATGATAGTAGTGATTGGAAATATAAAAGTAGTAAAACTATTGCGAGTAATGTTATTAGGCATATAAAAGAGAATGATATTATTTTAATGCATGATACTTATAAAAGGACAAGAGATGCTTTAAAAATAATTATTCCTAAATTAAAAGAATTAAATTATGAAGTTATTACTATTAGTGAGTTATTAGAAATAAAGGAACTTCGTGAAATATACAGATACTAATGATGAAAGAATTAGATTACTAAATTTACAAATACTATTATCAATAATATTTATTGGTACAACCTTAACTGCAATTATTATTAGTTATAATGAGAGAAATTATTTAAAATATAATAAAAGATTCATAGACAAAAAGAAATCTAATAATATTGTTAAAATTAATAGAACTATTATCATTATTCTTTTACTGGGATATATTTATATTAATGAAAAGAATAAAGAATTAGATAAAAGAAATGGAATAGACACCACTGCAGATAATTTAGAAATATTAGCTTCTTTTCTTACTTTAATTAGTGCTTTAATAATTCTATATGTTATATTTAATTATAGAAATGATGATATAACTATTACTGAGAATCCAAATATATAACATATATTTGTTTTTTAAATATTATATAGTATAATAATACATATTGGAGGCAAATATGAAAGATTCGCATGTTCATACAACAATTAGTCATGATGGAAAAAGTTCAATAAAAGAATATATTGAACAAGCACCATCTTTAGGGGTTGACGAAATTACATTTACTGAACATTATGATATATATGATGGATTAAAAACCAATTTAAAAACTTTAGAAGTTGCAAAGTATTATGATATATATAAAAATTTAGATACTAAAAATATAAAAACAAACTTTGGAATTGAAATAGGTTTACAACCTGGTTTCCAAAAAAAAATTGAAAAGATGACAACTGTATTCCCTTTTGATTTTATTATTGGTTCTTCTCATATAACATGCAGTAAAGATATGGCAATGGATAAAAGTTTTTTTGAAGGTTATACACGAAAAGAAGCATATTTAAGATATTTTAAGGAAGTATTAGAAAACATTGAAATATATAATTGTTTTGATGTATATGGTCATTTAGATTATGTAGTAAGATATGGTGGATATAATATTAAAACAATATCTTATAATGAATTTAAAGATATACTAGATAAAATTCTATTAACTTTAATAGAAAAAAAGAAAGGTATTGAAATTAATACCTCTGGTATAAGGTATGGTCTTAATAATCCACATCCTAATTTTGAAATAATTAAAAGATATAAAGAATTAGGTGGAAAAATAATAACTATAGGTTCTGATGCTCATATAGTAACTGATTTAGCAAAAGATTTTGATAAAGCTTATGAAATTTTAGAGCAAGCTGGATTTGATGAAGTTGCTGTTTTTCATAATAGAGAAAAAGAATTTATTAAAATTAAAGAATTAAGATATAAAAAGAATTAGATTAAAAATCTAATTCTTTTTCGTCTACCATATTATATCTTATTTCATTAATACCTAAATTAAAATATTTTATATTATTATTTTTATTTAAGACTTTATTGTTATATATATACATAAGATTATCTTTTATAATTATTTTATATAAATTATTAAATCTATCTCTTAAATATCCTTTATCTAAAGCATTATAGTATTTTAATAAATTAAACTTAGATATCATTATTTCTTCTTTACCATAAACAATTATGGCTAAATTGGGTTCTTTTTGATATCTCTTTCTATATTCAAAAATAATATCTTTTATTTGATCATCATTTAACTCATAAGATAAAGTTATTCTTTTTACACCTAAACTATTTAATAAAGCTACTGAGTAAGAATTTACTATATTTAATGAAAAATCTGTATCGATATCTTTATATTTATTAATGCTTCCTAATTCTCCAACTAACATATGCTCATTATAATTATTATATTTATTTATCACTCTAGGTAGTTTTAAAACTTTTCTTTTGTCATCTATACTATCATATATATCATTATCAACATATATTCTATCAATATTTTTATTTTTAATTAAATTATATTGTTCTAATTCTTTAATATAGATGGATGTTATATTTTCTTTTGAATATTCTATTACATCTCTTTTATAATTACCATATATTACATTTTTTCTAGAATTCTTAATAATTATCAATAATTTATCTAAGGCTTTTCTTCTTAAATCATTTAATTCTTTTATTGGTACAAATAGATTATTATCTATTTTTATATTAATATTATTAAATTCAAAGATAGTATTACCTGTTTTATTTATTTGTTTAAAAACATCTTCTTTAGTAGTTTCTATTTTTATAGCTTTTTCTACTTCATTATCACTATATTCTGTTAGTGATATATCATCTTTATTAATTGTTAGTTCTATCTTTTTATCTTTATTAATATTAATTATTCCATCTATTAATATTTTTCTTTTATCAGTTTTAATTAAATTATCAATTTCTTTATTCAATAAATAATCACTAGTTTTAACAACTACACTATTATTTTGTATTTTCTCATCGCAATAAATAGTGACTATATCTCCACTATTAGCATTGTTTACATTTTTGTTATTAACTTGCAATTTTGTTACTATTTGTCCATAGTCTATATTGCCTATTATTCTTATACCATCATTTAAATTTAATGGATTATTTAGTTTAATTGATACTTTATTATTATTTACATTTATTACTTTTCCTATTTCTACACCTAAATGATTAGGTCTGTAAGGATTAATAAAATTATTATTATCTTCATTAAATAAGAACCCTTTAGTAAACATGCGATTAAATGTTTTCTTTAAATTATATAAATCATCTTTATTAATAATTACTTTCCCATTTTCTATATAACTATCGATAGCTGTTCTATATAATTTTGTTACTAAATATACATAAGTAGGTGATTTCATTCGACCTTCTATTTTTAAACTATCTACATTAGCTTCTATTAATTGTCCAATATTTTCTAATGAGTTTAAATCTTTAGTACTTAAATTATATTCATCTATATTTAGTTTTTTCATATTGTTATCTAAAACATCATATTTTTGCCTACAAGATCCAGCACAAGTCCCTCTATTACCACTTCTACCACCTATTAAACTGCTCATTAAACATTGACCAGAATAACTTATGCATAATGCCCCATGGACAAATATTTCTAATTCAATATCACAATTTTTTTTGATTTCTTTTATATCTTCAATACTAGTTTCACGAGCTAATACAGCTCTTTTTAAACCCAAATTACTTACAAGTTTTACACCTTCTAAATTATGAATATGCATTTGAGTTGATGCATGTACTTCTAGATTAGGGAAAGTTTGTCTTATTAAATCCATCATTCCAATATCTTGTACTATTACAGCATCTACATTACTTTCATAAAGAAATTTAACATAATTAATAAAAGTTTCTACTTCATTTTCATATATTAAGGTATTAACTGTTACATATATTTTTACACCATATTGATGAGCATAATCTAATGCTTCTAATAATTCATCATTAGAAAAATTATTTGAGAAAGCACGAGCTCCAAATATATATCCGCCTAAATATATAGCATCACATCCTGCAAGTATGGCTGCTTTCAAACATTCCATATTCCCAGCAGGTGCTAATAATTCTGGTTTTTTCATAGTATCACTTCCTTTATTTATTCTATCATAAAAAAAGATAAATAATTAAATTATTTATCTTAAAAGTGTCTTCCACCGCCACCGCCGTGAAATCCTCCACTACTACCACTATGAGTAGATGAACCACCAGATCCTCCACTACTTGAACTAACAGTATATGAAGTAGTATGAGTATGTAAAAATTCATCAGTTTTATTTGTATATGCAACAGAATTCTTATCAAGATATTCTTTAGCTTCTTTTGCTTTTTTAACCATCTTATTCTTACTAATAAATATAATAGTTATTACTAATGAAATAATTGCTGAAACTATAAATGCTGGTCCTACAGGAGCTACATATTTATATCTAATATCACCATTTTCAGTAATATAAGCATTAGCATTACAACTAGGTATACCCTCATTATAGTAACTCATTGATTCAGTAATAAAACCTTTTGCACCAGAAGCATAATTGCCTGCTTTAATATCATCAAATATATAATCAAGTATATTTTCTATTCTTGTATCATCATAATATAATATAGCATTACCAAATGTATAAATATTATAATATCTATTATAACTACTTGTATTAATATGTAAAATAATACCGCTATAATGTTCAAAATCTATACCGAAATCATTATAATCATAAAAATCTGCAGCATAATCTTCTAATTGTTGATCTGAATAATTTAGTTCAGTTGTTAAAACCACTATATCAAATTTATTATTTGATACATAAGTTTGTGCTTGTAAATATAAATTATTCTTTTCATCTTCGGTAAATAAATTTGCATAATCGTATATTTTTTCACTAGCATCTACTAATGGTGTTCTATATACATTTTGAATATTATCATCATTTAT
>DAOPJC010000004.1:0-28970 GCA_035399485.1 Bacilli bacterium | reverse complement strand
ATTTGATGTTGTTGATCCACATGAATCTGCATTATCAATTAAACAACTTATACAATTACTTATACCGCCATCACTTTGAGTAGCAAATAAACTAACTGCAAATTTCATAAATGCGATTACTAAGAAAAATAATAATCCTATCTTTAATCTATTTATAAATTGATGTTGATTTGCTTTAATTTTACTTTCATCACCAGCCATTACAGCTTTAAGAAAATCCATACTTCCAAATATAATTATTACTATTGGTAAAATAATTTGTAATACTAAAACAACAATTCTTGTTATTGGTGGAATAGGAGCAGGAATTGCTTTACTTCCACATGTTATATATTCTATATCTCCATCTGCTGCAAAAACCATTATGTTTCCAGCAAAGAATACAGCAAATATAAATAATAAATTTTTAATATATTTTAATTTTTTCATAATATCCCAACCTTATTAATATTATAGCATATTTTTTCATAAAAAAAAGTATAAATTTATTTATACTTTATATAACAATTGCAAATAAATTACCAGAACCCTTATTAACTAATTTTGTTAATGTTTGTTGTAGTTTAAATCTTATATTATCAGGCATTAAAGACAATTTTGCCTGAATTCCTTCTTTTACTATATTATCTAAACTTCTACCAAATATTTCACTCTTCCAAATATTATTTGGATCCTGATCATAATCCTTCATTAAATAATTAATTAATTCTTTACTTTGTATTTCAGAACCTATTATTGGTTCAAATGTACTTTCAACATCAACTCTTATCATGTGTATAGCAGGAGCAACTGCTTTTAATTTAATACCATATCTACTTCCTTGTTTTACAATTTCTGGCTTATCTAATTTCATATCATAGATAGTTGGTGAAGCAACCCCATATCCTGTTTGTTTTACCATTTTTAATGCTGATTTAAATTGTTCATATTCTAATTTCATTTCTTTATGGTCTTGGAATAATTTTAATACCTGAGCTTTATCATTAATATCTATTTCTACTATTTCATTTAATACTTGATTATATAAATCATCATTGGCTTCTAAATTAATAGTTACGTTCCCTGTATCAGCATCGACTCTAGATAAATATGATTTACTTATTTGTTCACAACCTTGAAAATGAGTATTTATATTATCAATATCTCTTAATTTATTTACACTAGTGACACTTTCTTTTATCTTATTAATATATATTTCTTTTAACCAATTATTTGGTGATAAACATCCTATCCAATCAGGCATACTTACACTTACCTCATTAATAGGAAATTCATATAATGTTTCTTTTAAAATTTCATATATATCTCTTTCAGTCATATTCTCTATATTTATAGGTAATACTGGTACTTCATAACTACTACTTAAATTATTTACTAATTTTTCTGTTTCTGGCAACATTGGATGAGTAGTGTTAAGTATTACAATAAATGGTTTACCATAAGCCTTTAATTCTTGAACTACTCTTTGTTCTGCTTCAATATAATCATTTCTTTCTATTTCACCAATTGAACCATCAGTAGTTATTACTATCCCTATTGTAGAATGATCTTTAATTACTTTTTCAGTACCTAATTCTGCTGCTTCAACAAAAGGTATTTGTTCATCATACCAAGGTGTTTTTACCATTCTTGGGCCATTTTCATCTTCATATCCTTTAGCACTAGGTATTATATAACCAACACAATCAATTAATCTAATATTAGTTGAAAAATTTTCTATATTTATAGAAGCAGCCTTTGATGGGACAAATTTTGGTTCAGTAGTCATAATAGTTTTACCTTGAGCACTTTGCGGTATTTCATCTAAACATCTTTTTCTTTCATATTCATCTAATATATTAGGTACTACTAAGTTTTCTATTACTTTTTTAATGAAAGTACTCTTACCTGTTCTAACTGCTCCTACTACTCCTAAATATATTTCACCATTTGTTCTTTCTTTTATACTCTTTATAATCTCTTTTTTTTCCATATTTCCCTACTTTCTTTCAATAAAATATATGTATATATAAAAATATTATGAATTATATTTGATAATATTTTGTTTTTATAGTATAATCAATAAGTCGCCCAAAGAAAGAGGTAAAAATGAAAGTAGATTTTGAAAGTTTAAATCTTAATAAAAAAATAATTGACGCTATTGATAAATTAGGATTTAAAGAACCAACAAGTATCCAAAGAGAATTAATTCCTGTTATATTAGAAGGATACGATATTATTGGTCAAGCCCAAACAGGAACAGGAAAGACATTAGCATATGCTGCTAGTATTCTTTCAAAAATAGATGTTACTAGTAATGTAGTAAAAGCTATTATTTTAACACCTACTCGTGAACTTGCTTTACAAGTTTGTGAAGACATGGAAGCTATTAATAAATCAAAAGATTTTGATATTTTAGCTGTTTATGGAGGATCTAGTATAGAAACTCAAATTAAGTCACTTAGAAAAGGTGTAGATATTGTAGTCGGTACTCCAGGTAGAGTAATGGATTTAATGCGTAGAAAAGTTTTAAACATTGATGCATTAGAATTCTTTATTCTTGATGAAGCAGATGAAATGTTAAATATGGGATTCTTAGAAGATATAGAATCAATATTTAAAAATACTAATAAGAATAAACAAGTATTATTATTATCTGCAACAATGCCAAAAGAAATTAAAAAGCTTGCTGAAAATTATATGAGAAAAGATTATAAACATATAGAGATTAAAGCCGAAACTAAAACTTCAACTCATGTAAAAGAATATTACTATTTAGTTAGTGAAAAAACTAGAAATGAAGTTTTATGTCGTGTCTTAGATTTAAAAGATAATAAAAGAACAATAATCTTTTGTCAAACAAAAAGAGATTGTGATGATTTATTAAAAGATTTATCTATAAGAAATTATAGTGCAGAAGTTATGCATGGTGATATTGAACAAAAAATGCGTATTCAAACATTAGATAGATTTAAAAGCGATGCATTTAAAGTTTTAATCGCGACTGATGTAGCCGCTCGTGGTATTCATGTAGATAATATTGATTTAGTAATCAATTATAATTTACCACAAGAATTTGAAGCTTATATCCATAGAATTGGACGTACTGGTAGAGCTAACGAATATGGTGAAGCAGTTAGTTTAGTAAGTAATAGAGAAATGTCTTTCTTTAATAACTTAATTAAATTTACTAAATCAAATGTTGAAAAATGTGAAGTTCCTACAAAAGAAATAATTATTAAAAGTAAATATGCTAATGTCATGGAAGAAGTTCATTCTACAATAAATGATAAATCATATATGGAAGCAATTGAATATGTAAGAGATTTTAATAAAGATGAATTATTAAAAGTTGCTGCATCTTTATTAAAAAATTCAGTAAATAAAGAATTAGGTTCTAATTTTGATAAAGATTTAACTATCAAAGAAACAAAATCAAAAAGATCATTAGACGGATATACAAGAGTATTCTTAACTATCGGAAAATTAGATAAAATAAAAATGGGCTCTTTATTAGACTTTATGAAAGAAACAACAGGTATTAACAAAGATTGTTTCAAAGATATTGAAATTTTAACTAAGTTTACATTCTTAAATGTAGCAGATAATGAAGTAAAATCATTTATTAAAAAGATTAGCAATGAAAAACTTAATGACAGAGTTATTAGAGCAGAGATTGCTAAAAAAGCAAAATAAAACACTCCTAAGAGTGTTTTTTTGTTGGTTTATAATTATTAATAAAAGTTATTTCTATGAAATTAACAGCAAGTACAATTAACATTATAAATATATTAACCTTATTTATTAAAAGAAAGATTATATTAAATAATGATGTATATATTAATAATTGACCTAATATCATATCTTTAGTTGTATATTTTTCTTTATCAATAAAATTATAAATACCATATCTAATTGCTAGAAAGTTAACAGGAATTATTCCCAATAACCAAAAACTAAATGTATATATTTTTGAAGCAAATAGATATATTAAAAATATTATTATCATATATCCTAATGAATATTTTAATGCTTTCATTTTACTCCTTTATTGGATTAACGTGAATTGTTACATATTTAATTCGCTTATCCCTACTCTTTAATTTTTTTTCTAATAATTCTATATGACTATGTACATCTTTTAATGGAGCATTTTCATCCATTCCTACTTCACATATTAATTTATAATATGTGCCATATTTAATTAATAGTAATGAATCTATTGTTTTTATATCTTCTACTTTATTAATTATATTTTTTACTTTATTTATTTCTTCTTCATCAGTTTCTTTTTCACCTAAAATGGTACTTATATTTTCTACTAGTAATTTGTATCCTGTTCTAATAATAAACAATCCCACTATTATCATAGCAACTACATCAGCATATTTTAATATTTCTATTTTCTCACTTAGTAACATTAAAACACTACTTATTAATACAACAATTGAACTAATAACATCTGTTCTACTTTCATAGCCACTAGATATTAATATATTATTCTTATATTTATATCCTTTTTTTATTATATAGCTTGATAATACATATTTAGATATTATTGTAAAAACAGATACTGACAATACTAATATACTTGGTAATGATTCATTATTACGAGATTCATATATTATAAACAATCCCATAAATATAATTACCAATGATATACCTATACTAGTTAAATACTCTATTTTACCATGACCAAATGGATGCTTTTCATCAGCTGGTTTTTTTGATAAATATGTTCCGAATATCGCAACAAAATCTGTTACTAAATCACTAAACGAATGAATTCCATCTGCTATTAAAGCACCACTTTTAGCAAGTAATCCTATAAACACTTTTATAATAGCAAGTGTTGTATTAACTACAATACTTTTCCTCATTACATCAACTACATTTTTCATTCTTCACCTTCTATTTGGCTTCATACCAATTATTTCCATATTCAATATCTACTTTTAATGGAACGTTTAATTTAATAATATTTTCCATAACATCAGTTAATATTTCTTTAATTTTATCTTGTTCATCCTTTTTAACATCTAATATTAATTCATCGTGAACTTGAATAATTAATTTACTTTTTAAATTCTCTTTTTGAATTCTTTTGTATACTTCTATCATAGCAAGTTTAATTATATCTGCACTAGTTCCTTGAATTGGCGTATTAAGAGCCATTCTTTCTCCTTGTTGCCTAATCATGTAATTAGAATTAGAAAGTTCATTAATTACTCTTTTTCTACCAAATAAAGTTTTTACATATTTATCATTATATGCTCCTTTAATTGTATCATCCATATATTCTTTTATTCCTGGATAACTATTAAAATAATTATCAATAAATATTTTAGCATCACTAACACTAATATCAACATTAGTTGCTAAACCATATGGACTAATACCATAAATTATTCCAAAATTAACAGCTTTTGCTATTCTACGCATAGATTTAGTTACATTATCTAATTCAACATTAAATATATCACTAGCTGTTTTAGTATGAATATCAATATCATTATTAAATGCATCTATTAATGATTTAATATCAGCCATATGAGCAAGTATTCTAAGCTCTATTTGTGAATAATCTCCACTTAATATAATGGAATCTTCACTAGGTACAAAAGCTTTTCTTATTAATCTTCCATATTCATATCTAATTGGAATATTTTGTAAATTAGGTTCTATTGAAGATAGTCTTCCAGTTCTAGCAACTGTTTGTGTATAAATAGTATGAATTCTTCCATCTTCACTTATTGAGTTTTTTAAGCCTTCAATATATGTTGTATATAATTTAGTAAGCATTCTATATTCCATAATCATTTTAATTATAGGATGTTTATCTTTTAACTTTTCTAATACTTCCTGAGATGTTGAATATCCTGTCTTATTTTTTTTACCATGAGGTAAATCTAATTTTTCAAATAATATATCTCCTAATTGACTAGGTGAAGAAATATTAAATTCACAACCTGCAAGATTATATATATCTTTGCTAACTAATTCTAATTTAATTTGAATTTCACTACCCATTTCATCAAGAATATTTTTATCAACTTTTACACCATCATATTCCATATTAGCAAGTACATAACTTAATGGAAGTTCTATATCATTTAATATATCTAATAAGTATTCTTTTTTTATTTTATCTAATATAATATCATATGTATCATAAATAAATTTAGCTTTCATTATAGTATTATATGCGATTATATCATCATTTGGCTTAATTAATTTATTATTTTTACCATATGTATTTTCGTAAAATGGAATATCAAAATCAAAATTATTTGATATATAAGCAATATCATCTTTTACATTATAATCTAATAATGAAGTTGCTAACATAGTATCAAAAACAACATTTTCTAATTCAATACCTTGTTTTTTCAATGCAACATAAGTCTTTTTATAATCATATGTATATTTAGGTATATCATTAAATATTTTATAATTTTCTTTATATAAAGAAAATGGCATATAGAAACTATCTTCATCATTATATATACTTATACCTAATATTTCTGATTGATGATAATTAGTACCTAGTATTTCTAAATAGAAAGCACAAGGTTTAGTAATTTTAATATCTTTTATATCATTAATCACTTTTATATCAATTGGTTTTTTAATTACTTTTGGTTCATCTTTTTTTAAAAATGAATAAAATTCTAATTCTTCATACATTGCATTTAGTTCTTTATGCTTAACCGGATTATACTTAATATCATTAATATCTATATCTACAGGAACATCTCTTACTATAGTTGCTAAATCATAACTCATATAGGCATTTTCTTTGTCATTTAATAATTTATCATGATTAGCGCCTTTAATACTATCAATATTTTCGTATACACCATCTAATGATTTATATTCTTGCAATAATTTTAAAGCAGTTTTTTCGCCTATTCCTTTTACGCCTGGAATATTATCAGATGGATCACCCATTAATGCTTTTAAATCAACTACTCTTTTTGGTTCTATACCATATGCCTCAAAAAAAGTTTGTTCATTATATCTAATATAATCTTTTTGTTTTAATAATTTTATATCAACATCACTACTAATTAATTGTAATAAATCTTTATCACTACTAATTATAGTACCAATATATTCACTATCTTTATTACAATACTCAGCAAATGTACCAATAATATCATCAGCTTCGTAATTATCTATTTCATAGTATTTTATTCCCATGCATGTTAATAATTCTTTTGCGATTGGAAATTGTAATTTTAATTCTTCTGGTGTTTCAATTCTTCCACCTTTATAGTTATCATACTTATCATGTCTAAATGTTTTACCTTTATCAAAAGCTACTATCATGTATACTGGTTTTTCTTCTAAAACAATCTTATTAATCATATTAGTAAAACCAAATAATGCATTAGTCGGAAAACCTTTACTATTCTTCATAAAATTGCCATTATATGCTGTTGCATAATAACTTCTAAATAATAAATTATTACCATCGACTAAAATTATTTTTTCCATATTATCACCTATATTTATTATAGCATAATTATTATATTTTTCTTTCTTTTATTCATAATAATAATGGTGATTTAATGAAAATTCGTTTAGGCTACGCTTGTATAACTAATACACTAAATATTACATCTTCTAGTACATACCCATATAGTAGATTTATTAAGGAAAAAGATTATAATAAACTCAATGACATTATTATTTCTAATCTTACAGATTTAAAAGAAATATTATTATATAATAGTAAAAATAATATTCATTTTTTTAGAATAAGTTCTGAATTAATTCCTTTAGCAACTAAAAATGATGTTGTTTTTGATTATATAGACAGTTTTAAATCATATTATAAAGATATACATGGTTTAATAAAAAATATGCGTGTCGATTTCCATCCAAGTCAATTTTGTGTTTTAAATAGTACTAGGAAAGAAGTTGTTAAAAACTCTATTGATATTTTAAAATATCATTATAAATTATTAAAAGTTATTGGGGTAAAGAATAAAATAATGATATTACATATTGGCAGTTCTATTTTAGGTAAAAAAAATTCGATTAGAAGATTTATAAATAATTATAATAAATTACCTAATTATTTAAAAAAATGTATTGTTATAGAAAATGATGATAAAGTATTTACTGTTTCAGATTGTATTTTGATATCAAGAGAATTAAATATTCCTATTGTTTTAGATTATCATCATTACAAATGTAATAATGAAGATGAATTAAGTGAACATCTAGTTGAAATTTTAAATAGTTGGGCAATAACTCCTAAAATGCATTTTTCTAGTCCAAAGAATAAAAAAGAAAAAAGAAGTCATAACGATTATATAAATTCTGAGGATTTTATTAATTTTATTACCCTATTAAAACCTTATAATATTGATATTGATATTATGATAGAAGCAAAAGCTAAAGATGAAGCACTATTTAGATTAGTAAGAGAATTAAAATATAAAACAAATTATAATTTTATAGATGAGACTACTTTTATAGTATAAAAAAAGATACATATTATGTATCTTTATTTTGTTATTCTAAAAATTTTAATTATTTGTCTATTATTTTGTGGGATTATAATTTCTGATGGAGTTTTGTATTGCTCAACAATCACTGAATTTCCATAAGTTAAATTATAATCATCGTATGAATTAATTAGTATTGATCTTAAACTATTATAAGCGAAAATCTTTTCTTGGCGATTTTTTTCACTACTATTAATCATATCTATTTGATGTTCTAATCCTAATACATTTGTTAGAGGACACACTTCTTGTGTATGATCAACCGTGTTATCAAATGTATTTATCATACAAGCAGTTATACCTGTAGTTAATATAATAGATGCCATATATTTTTTAAAATTACTAATTTTTAGTCTTTGTTCAATTTTTTTATCCATGAAGTCACTCCTTAGTAGGAACTATTATATCATTATTTTACTATTTTTAAACATTAAAATAATGATAATTGACTTGATTCATCCATACCATTTAAAATACCCATTACACGCATCTTATCAATAAGTGTTTGTGATACTTTTCCACGTTTTTGGAAATCTTCAATACTTATAAATGGTTTCTTTTCACGTTCTTCTATTATTTTCATAGCAACAGTTCCGCCAAGACCATCTATTGTAGAAAATGGTGGTAATAATGTATGATCATCAAGTATAACAAATTCATCTGCCTTGCTTCTTGTAATATCTATATTAGCAAATTTTATATTTCTTGCAGTTGCTTCTAAAGCTATTTTAAGTGTATCAAGAACTGAGTTTTCTTTATTTGTTGCATCATAACCTTTATTACTTATTTCAACTATTTTATTTCTTATTGCTGTATATCCTTTTATCATTGTTTCAATGTCATAATCTGTTATTCTACTTGTTAAATATGAAGCATAATATACTGCTGGCATATGTACTTTATAATATGCAATTCTAAACGCACTTATTACATATGCTGCTGCATGAGCTTTTGGGAACATGTATTTTATTTTACTACATGAATCAATAAACCACTCTTCAATACCTGCTTCACGCATAGTAGCAACATGTTCACTCCATGTGGCAGGATCCTTACTTGCCTTACCTTTACGAACAAATTCCATTATTTTAAATGCTTTAATTGGTTTTAAACCATTATACATAAGATATACCATGATATCATCACGACACCCTATTACATCCTTAAATGGAACAACATTATTTCTAATTAATTCTTGAGCATTACCTAACCATACATCAGTACCATGAGATAACCCAGATATTTTAATTAATTCTGAAAAAGTTTTTGGTTTTGTATCTACTAACATTCCAATAGTAAATGGTGTACCAAATTCTGGAATACCAAGTGTACCAGTTTCACACATTATTTGTTCTTTAGTAACACCTAATGGTTCTGGTGATAAGAATATATTCATTGTTTCTTTATCATCAAGTGGAACTGTTGTAACATCCATTTTAGTTAAATCTTGAATCATTCTAAGTTGTGTAGGGTCAGAGTGACCTAAAATATCTAGTTTTAATACATCTTGATCTATTGCGTGGTAATCAAAATGTGTTGTACGCCATGCAGACATTGGATCGTCTGCTGGAAATTGATATGGTGTAAAATCAAATACATCCATATATCCAGGAATAACTACTATTCCACCTGGATGTTGTCCAGTAGTTCTTTTTACACCTGTACAACCAATGGCTAATCTTTCTATTTCAGCACTTCTCTTCATAATTCCTCTATCTTCATAGAAACCTTTTACAAATCCATATGCAGTTTTATCAGCAACTGTACCAATTGTACCTGCACGATAAACATTATCAACACCGAATAATACTTTAGTATATTCATGAGCTGCAGCTTGATTTAAATCAGAGAAGTTAAGGTCTATATCTGGTACCTTATCAGCATTAAATCCTAAGAATGTCGCAAATGGCATATCTTGCCCATCTTTATGTAATCTTTCCTTACAATGTGGACATTCTAAATCAGGTAAATCAAATCCTGATGAATAAGTAGCACCTAAAGGATTACCACTTTCATCATCAAAGATACTATGTTTACATTTTAAACATCTATAGTGGGCTGGAAGTGGATTAACTTCAGTTATACCCATCATTGTTGCAACAAATGAAGAACCTACAGATCCACGGGAACCAACTAAATATCCATCATCATTAGAGTGTTTTACTAGTTTTTGCGCAATTAAATAAATAACGTCAAATCCTCCACCAATGATACCACCCAAAGATTTCTTCAATTTCTTTTCTAAATCTTTTTCAGTTAATTCTTCTTCACTATTTTTCTTAATATTTTCTCTAACAATATTTTCTACTTCTTCTTTGCTTTTTAATATAGCATCATGAACTCTAGAAAATATTTCTTTAGTAAAGTTTTCATCTTCTTTTATACCTTGTTCAATCATATCTTGTTTAATACTTTCGTATAAACTATCACCATATAATTCTTTAGCGATACGTTCCTCAATATTAATTGGCAATGGTTCTCCATACCAATCTTTTGCTTTATTATATACAAGACTTGTAACTGTTTCTACAGACTTTTCAATTATTGGTGAAAAAGGAACACCACCTGTATCAATAATTACTTCAATTATTTCTACCATATCAACTATTTTATTTGTATTATCTATTACTATTTCTTTTGCTAAATCTTTTCCTAAGAAGTTAAAATCATTTAGCATTTCATTAGTTGTTCTAAAATGTTGACTTGGTATTTTCATATATTTATCTAGTACTCTAGCAAGTGGATGTCTTCCACCACCTGGAACTTTTTGATTTACAATAAATTCACGATATATTTTATCATCTCTTTTTAAATGATGTACATCTCCACTAGCAATAATAATTTTATTTTGTTCTTTTGTACATTTTACTATTTTTTTAATACATTCTTCTACTTGTTTATTATTACTTAGTTCGTGAGACCATACTAAATGTTCATATACCTCTGGAGGTTGTACTTCTACATAGTCGTAAAAATTTATTATGTCTTTTAATTGTTCTTCTGTTTTGGAACAAGCTGCATCAAAAACTTCACTTTTGTAGCAACAGCTTCCTACTAATATTCCTTCTCTTAATTCATCAACTATATGTTTAGGAATCCTTGGTGTTTTAGATATATATACTGCATTAGCATAACTAATTATCTTAAACATATTCTTTAAACCAGTTTTGTTAAGGGCTAATAAATTAGTATGATATTCCCTACCAAATTTATGTATTTCTTCCTCCTTACATAAAGTTTGTATATCATTTAATGTAACAAGACCCATATCTAACATCTTTTTACGCATTTTATTAAATATATATCCAGTACCTTCAGCATCGTAATCTGCTCTATGGTGATGTTCTTCATCAAAAGGAACACCATATCTTTTTACTAATGCAGATAAACTATGCTTACTATATTCTCTATCCATAGTTCTTGATAGTTCTAATGTATCTATTACCGGATTAGTAAATTCTCCTAGATTATATTTATAATAAGCCATTTCTATCATAGAAATATCAAATTTTGCATTATGCGCAACTAAAGGATAATCTTTAATAAATTCTTTAAATCTTTTAGTAACTTCTTCTTCACTAGCTTTACCTTTTAGCATAGCATTAGTAATTTGAGTTACTTCAGTAATTTCAGGATCTATTGGTCTATTTGGATCAATTAATTCATCAAATCTTTCAATTACTTCGCCATCTTTCATTTTAACAGCGCCTATTTCAATCATTTGATCTCCAAGTCCAGCATTAAATCCTGTTGTTTCTGTATCAAATACTACATAGATATTATCATTAATTAATGAATCATTTGGTCTTACTATTATGTTTACTCTATCTTCAATAATTGATATTTCTGTACCATATACTGCTTTAAATTTATCTTCTTCTTTTTCAATTTTTTTATTATAATCTGTAACAGTACTAAATACATGAGGAAAAGCTTGACAACCATTATGATCAGTTATTCCTATACCACGATGTCCCCACGCAATTGCTTGTTTAACTAAACTAACTTCATCAGCAACACCATCCATTTGACTCATTTTTGTATGAGCATGAAGTTCTACTCTTTTTACTTCAGCATCATCTTTAATTGCTTTAGAGTCACTATGATCTACACGCATAATATCATTAGCCATCATGACTAATTCTTTTGAATATAAATCATCTTGAACTTTTCCTTTTATTTTATACCAAGTACCTTCTTTAATATTTTTAATTAATTGTTTATATTTTTCATTATCTCTTTCAAATACTTTGCAGAAAATACTATCTGTTTCATCAGTTACTTTTAAAGTTAAAATGTTAATTTTAGGTGTCTCTCTAGAATCTATTCCAAATATTTTAGCTTCTATAGTAATATTATCGCCTTCATAGCTAATTTCACTAATAGGTCTAGCATCTGAAGTTATTTCACGTCCCTTAATTAATCTTTGTTTTTCTTGTTCTTTTTCTAATAATGCTTCAGCTTGTTTTCTTTTTTCTTCTTCAATTTTATTTTTAATTGCGTTACTAGCTTCTTCATTAATTATTAAATTAATTTTTACAGCAAATCCAATATTTTTTAAATCTTCAATTAGTTTATCTTTGATAGTATTAAATTTCATTATTTCAGCTTTATTACATAATTCTATTTCAATTGTATCATCTTTAATATTTATAGGTACTCCTACAAAAACTTCAAGTAAAGGAGAATCTACACAATATTCACTTATAAAATATTCATAATACTCTTTTAATAATTCATTATCTTTATAATCTGTTATTGTAAAAATAGGATAAGAATTATCATACATATTAAAATGATTATTTAATAAATTATTAAATTTTACATATGTAGAAACTGGTAATACTTTTGAAAGTGTTATTAAAAATTTTACTTTATTATCACTTTTTACTACACATATTTTATCTAATTTTCCATCATCAAAATATGAATATAATTCATTAGGCATATTTATTTGTTCTAAAAGTAGTTTTAATTTATCATGCATACTATCACCTTCTATTTATTTTATCAAATTTATTATAATTTTTAAAGGTTTATTGCTTATAAAAAAAAGAAAAGTGATACATTGTATCACTTATACATCCAACCATTAGGTAATCTTCTTTCACCTGTTTCACTATATCCGCATGGATGATTCTTTAAAGTATTATTTACTACTAATGTAGTAGATGCTCCACCATCCATATTAACAGCATTATAGGCTCCATATCTTTCTAGTAATACTAATACATCATTCATACTAGCACCACCTCTACCACTCCAATTATACTTATTAGCCCCATTACCATCTATTACTAAGAATAAGACAATTCCATCTTGTCTTTGGGCTAAAACAGTACGAGGATTAATTCCCCATCCACCATTACCATTAATAGTAGCAGATTCACCATTAACTATTAAAAATGGTCCAAATTGAATGGCATCTTTCATTCCATTTGCGATTGCTTGATTAGCAGTAGAATAAGACAACATTAATATTCCATCTTTATTAAATCCTGCGATAGAAGTTGAAGTATTACCATTACCATATAATAATTTACCATCTTTAATTACTACACCTGAAGGTATTCCACCATTACCAGTTCCAGCAACTCCACTAGCATCAGCATCTATAAATCCACCAGCATTAATAGCAACTTTTGCTCCATGATCTTTAGCCATATTCATTAATGTTTGACCTGATTGGCCTACATAAGTAGATTGCATTAAACTAACTCTTTTTGAATTATATATAGCTACTACATAGCAATCATAACCATTATATTCGAATTCAATAACTTTATATTCTTCTTTTTTACCATGTTCTAATATCTCTTTTTCATATGATGATGCATAAGTACCAGGATCCTCTACTCCACCTATTACTACTTTACTAACATCACTACCAGTTTTAAAATCTGTTATGGTATTTTCACCTAATACCTTATTAATTGTTTTTTCACTATAAAATGTACGAGCTAAGTATTTATGTGTTTGTGTTGTCATAGCAGTTGTGATTAAGAAATTTCTAAAATAATTTATTGGACCATATGCCAAAAAGAAACATATTACTACAAATACATCAATAATTATTAAAGCTATTATACTTTTATCAAACTTAAACTTTTTTTTATATTGTTTTTTCATAATATCATCCTATCATATAAGGATCTTCTTTTGTTCCTGATCCTGAATTTACTGTTACATCTGGTTTTACATGTATTACTGGTCTTAATCTTTTCTCATCTTTTAATGAACCAGCATATATTTTACCATCTTCAAGTACTTCATATATTGTTCCATCACTAGTTATTGTACGAGTTGATAAGAAATAATTTTCTACATCATTAACAAATAACTCACCTAATTGTAATAAACCTATATTCATTTCTTCTTTATATTCAGTAATTTTATTAAAATCATATTTATATGTTTTATCATATCTTCCCATATTAAATTGATGTTTAATTATTAAATCTTTATTCTCTAAACTATTGTAGAAATCCTTATTTAAATAACTACCTACTGTAGAAGTTACATTCATATAATTACTTTTTCCAAAATTTGTGTAATAGTCTTTCCCATCTACTTTAATTACACCATCCATAGCAAGTTTTACATAATCATCAGCTATTTCTATTATTCGCCAATTATAATTATTATATTTAACATAATCACCAACATATTTATTATTTAAAACATTATTAGTACTATTATCTAAATTATAAGGATTTTTTAATGTTCCATCACCTGAATTAATTTTTGTATCACCTTTTATTGTTATTGTAGGTCTTACTCCATAAGCGTAATAGGTTTTTCCTGATGAAATAGTATTATTTAATGTTCCCTTTGAATATACATACCAAGCATTACTATTTTTGTCTATACTGCTAGTCCAAAAATAACTATTAATATTTAAATAACTATTTTCACCACCAGCTAAATTATATTCATATGCAGATAATAAACCTACATTATCTTCAATAGTTTTTTCACATGTTATATTTTTTTCATCAACTGTATCAATGCATGTTTTAGTTTTAGCTAGTATAGCAGTATTAGTTAAACTTTGATAAAATGATTTAATTGTATTTTGATCTGAATTTAGCCATGATCTTACTTGTGAATTTTCATAATCAGTTTTTACTCCCCAAACTAATGAAGTTTGTGGACTATCAGTTATTAATTTAATATTTTTTTCATCGATGGAAACTACACGCCATATTCTTCCAGAACATTTAACATAATTATCGATTTTCTTACCTTTATACACATAATTATTAGTATTTTTATATAATCCTTCGCCAATTGTAACAATATTCTTTTTTAATGTTAAAACATTAAAGAGTGTTTCATTCTTTTTAATTTTAGGATTTTCTATCTTATAAAAATAAATCAATCTACTTCCATAAAAAATACAACAACCTGCTAAAAAAATTATATTTAATAATATAATTAATTTTTTATTGATAAAATTATTATTTATCTTTTTGTTATTATTCTTTCTTTTCTTATAAATTTTTTGTTGCATGAGCAGACCTTTCTATTTTATTAAACTATCGCCATTCATTTCTTCTGGTTTTTTTAAGTCTAATAAATCTAATATTGTTGGTGCAATATCAGCTAATCTTCCATCTTTTAATGTTATATTTGACTTTGTTACTATAAATGGTACTAAATTTGTTGTATGACTTGTTATTACATTATTATCATCATCTAACATATATTCACAATTACCATGATCAGCAGTAACAATTAATGTTCCTTTTAATTCTTTTACTTTATTATATAATCTACCTAAGCATTCATCAAGACACTCTATTGATTCAATAGTTTTATCTATCATGCCAGTATGTCCTAACATATCACCATTAGCATAATTCAATATAACAACATCATAATTATCCATTTTTTCTAATAATTTATCAGTTATTTCAACAGCACTCATACATGGTGCTAAATCATATGTTGCTACCTTAGGTGATGGTATTAAGATTCTATCACAATTTTTAATATCTTTTTCTTTTCCACCATCAAAGAAGAATGTCACATGAGCATATTTCTCAGTTTCGGCTATTCTTAATTGCTTTTTATTATTTAGTGATAAATAATCACCTAATATATTTTTAAAATCAGGATCTACATAAGCAGTTAAACCTTTTACTTCTTCATTTACAGGCATCATTGTAACAAGTTTAATATTATCAAATTTTTTAGTCACAAAACTAGAAAAATTATCATTTGATAATGCACTGAATAATTCTCTTCCACGATCTTTTCTAAAATTAAATAAGATTAATCCATCATTATCATTTACTTTTGAATTCTTATCTATGACTGTAGGTACTACAAATTCATCATATATTTTATTCTTATAACTTTCTTCAATAGCGTCTTTATAATTAGAGTTATATTTTCCTCTATTATATACAATAGCATTATAAGCTAAACTAATTCTATCCCATCTATTATCTCTATCCATAGCGTAATATCTTCCTGAAATAGTTCCTAATTTATAATCAGGTATTTCTTTAATCTTATCATTTAACATATCTAAATATTTGATTGCGCTATCAGGTAATGTATCTCTACCATCTAAAAAGGCATGAATGTATAATTTTTTAATACCATTTTTTTGAGCCATATCTATTAAAGCAAATAAATGATTAATATGTGAATGGATTCCACCATCACTTAATAAACCAAATATATGTAAACATGAATCATTATTTTTAACATGTTCTATTACACTTAGTATTTGTTCATTATTAAAAAATGTTTTATTTTTTATTGCCTGATTAATTAATTCTAATGGTTGATATACTACTCTACCAGCACCAATATTAGTATGTCCAACTTCACTATTACCCATTTGTCCATGAGGAAGTCCTACATCTTCACCACTTGCCTTCAAATAAGAATGTGGATAATTATTAAATAAATAATCAAAATTAGGTTTTTTTGCCATCATAAAAGCATTACCATGATTATTATCTCTTATACCTACTCCATCTAATATACATAATACTACAGGTTGCATATTACCATCTCCTATTATATATTTTATCACAAAATAGATAATTTTTTATGACATTTTATATATATTGAAAAAGTTATGAAGCTAGCTTAATAGCCATGCTTCATAACCTCCTACTACATTTATCACTTTGTAACCAAGTCGTGATAACATACTGCAAACTTTTATGCTGGTCTTACCATGCTGACAGTAAATATAATAATCTTTACCTTTTATTAAATATTTACTAGGTTCTAGTATTAATTTTTCACTTGGTATATTAATACTAGTTGGAATATTAGAACTATTATATTTCTCTATGCTTCTAATATCAATAATACTAATATCTCCTATTTTATTTTTAAAATTATTTATATCTATACTTTTAAACATTAAACCACCTACTATATAATATGCGATTATAAATATAGTAAGTGGTTTTAATATCTATTATTCGTCGTCAGCAAAGAAATCATCAAAGAATTGATCATCAGTAATATAATTTGTATTATTACTAATAACGACATTCTCTACTTTTGGATTATTAATAATTGATTCTTCTTTAACCACTTTTGGTTCTTCAACTACTGGTTTTACAGGTTTTGAAGGAACATCAACCTTACTAGGTACATCAATACTTGTTGGTATATTTATACTTTCTAATACAGGTTCTAAAGATTTTGAATTAACAATTAAATCATCTGGAGAAGATTTATCTTCAATCTTTTCTTCAACTTTTGTTTTGCTTTCTTTTACTGGTTTTATCATTGATTCTTCTTTAACTTCTTTTTCCACATTTTCTTCTTTTACTGGAACAATGAAATCAAAGAAATTATTACTTTTCTTTTCTTCTTGTTTTGTTACTTTTTCTTCAGTTATAGTTGGCTCAACTTTAACTGGTTCTGGAACTGATTCAACTTTTGGTTCAACCTTAACTGGTTCCATTTTTGGCTCATTCTTAATTGATTCAGGTTTTGCCTCAATTTTTTCATCCTTCTTATCAGGAATATTAACCTTAGAATCTAATTTAGCTTTTTCTTGTTCAGCTTTCTCTTCAGCTTCTAATTTTGCAATTTGAGCATCTATTCTTTTAACCATTTCATCTAAATCTAATCCCATTGGTTTATTACTTGGTGTAGGACCATTAGCTGGTCTAGCAGCTTCAGCAAAGAATGGATTAACCATGTTACTATCTTGTTTATTTGATGATTGTGGGCCAAACATAGATGAAATCTTTTCTTCTTTTTTCTTGCTTACATATTCTTTAATGTCAAATGTTTGAACGCAGCCTTTATCGCGTACAGGATAAGTAGCTAGGCCATAATTTTTACCCCAGTTGTTATCTCTAACCATTTGCCAGTTTGGTGTCATTTTAGTCTTAAATGGCATCATACGTATACGTAACGCTATCATAGACCATTGTGGTAATCTTTGTAAATCTGATACTGTTACTAATGGTTTAGAATCAGTTTTATCTTTATCTTTAGATTTTACATCACCACAAAGTTTACTTATTTCTTCAAGGGCAGATAATTCACTACTTATTAAGTATAAAATATTACCACAGTTACCCTTTATTGTTTCACCATTTTCTTTACCATATACTTCGTATAATTGAGCAAAGTTTTGGATAACGAAAGTAAATCTAATAGCACGGCTACGTGCAGCAGTAACCATTGTAGTTACATCTTTAAGTGGAGGCATATTTGCAAATTCATCAAGCATGAAATTTGTTTTAAATGGAAGTTTTCCACCATTTTCTTGTGCAACTCTAATTAATGTTTCATAACATTGTTTTAAGAATATTGTTACTAAAGAATGGTATGTTTTCTTTTCATCTTGAATTACTATAAATACAGCAGTCTTTTTTCTACCAATATCTTCCATGTCAAAATCACTATGTGATAACATTTCTGATAAATTTTCACGAGATGAAAATAATTTAATTTTTTGCTTAAATACTGAAAGTATACTACTCTTAGTTTCATTTGGAGCCATTAATGTACTGGCAACATTGATATATGCTGAACTAGCTTGACTCTTATAACTAAAATACTCTTTCATATAAGTTTGATTACCAGCTACTTTATCTTCACCAGCTGTAGTCATTAAGTTAATACTATTTAAATTAATTTCTTCAGGTTTTGCATCTTCAAATAATCCTAAAGCAAGTCCTGTAAAATAATCGGCTGAAGTCTTTTCCCAGAATGGGTCTTGACTCTTAGCATTTTCATCATAAAGTATATTTAAAGCTAAATCTTCAAGTAACTCGATAGCTTTATCTTGATTATCTTGTTTATATAAATTGTAAGGTAAACTGAATGGATTCCAACAATTACCATTTTGTGGATTACGGAAATTTAGCAATACAATATTATAACCTTTTTCACGTAATTCTAAAGCATTCTTTTCATATATTTCACCTTTTGGATCGGTGATAATCATTGATTCACCTTTTTTTGCTAAAAGTTTAACCATTGGTTGAATTAACATTTCAGTTTTACCTGAACCAGTAGAACCTATAATTAAATTATGATATTCTCCAGCATCAACCCAAATTCTTTTACCATCATTTATAATAGGTATACCAGCAACATCACTTTTTTCTGAAATGCTTTCTACCATTTTTAATTCTTTTTTCATTTCTTTATCAGTTGCCCAACGAGAATATCCTTTATCTTGTTTAGCATCTGCTGAAACACCAATTCCTTTTACTCTATCAAAGAAATATGAAGATACACTCATTATAATTGCGGCTAAGATTGCGGCAAAAATTACTAATGTAGGCAATATATATTCTTTTGAAAAAGCAGGAAGTGGATTAAATCCAAAGAATGTTCCATATTTAGAAAATTCTGATAAATTTAATACTGCAATTGCTGCTAGATACAATAAAGCTACGCAAAACGCTGCAAATATTGCCCAATCTTTTGAATCTGCTCTAAATTTTAATTTCATTTTTTTGCCTCCGTATCTACGTCTTTACAATCTACTACTTTTTTATATTTTCCAAAACTTTTTTCATACATCATATCACAATCGCCTTTATTACTATAGTAGCTGCATCCAACAATTAATTCATATCTTTTATCTTTGAATACATCTATAATTTTTTCTATAGAAGGCCAACAAAAATTATATTGTGATGAATTGTCACCAGTTTTAAAATCTAATAATTCTATTTTACCACTATCAGATATTAAGTAAACAAAATATCCAACATCTTTTTTACCAGTATATAAGCTTACCGCTACATACATTTTATCATTTTTACCATTATTATCATAGTCTAAAGTAATCATTTTTTGATCAAAATCATTTGTTGTTAATTCTAATTTTTTAGATTTAATATATGTATTTAAAGCTGTTATTCCTTCATTATCAAAAGAATATTCAGTTTTAAAATCTATTACATCAATTTTAGCAGTACCTCTATATCCCATTATATCACTTGAATCATAAGATACAGATTTTTTTTCGTTATCAAATAAATAGAGTTTCTTATTATAATAAACATTATATTTACCAAAATATTTATTATCTGTGTATATATCAAATTTTTGCCAATTATATAGTTTTGAATTTTCTTCTGTATTAGTTATCCATTTTCCGTTTTTAAGCATAAATTTAGTACCATCATCTAATACAATATAACTCTTACTAATAAATTTTTGAAAATTATGCCAACCAAAAATATAACCAAAAATAGCAAAATATAATATTAAAACTATTAGTATTATTCTTGTTTGTTTTTTATTCATATTATCACCCTTTTTATTTAATAACTTTATAACATTGTAATCTCGATATATTAGTATAAGTAGAGAATAATGATGTATTGCTTGATGCAGGATCCATCATATAAACTTCACCATTTTCTACTCGATCAACGGCTACCCAGTGTTGACCTTTTTTACATGATTTTACTTCTGCAACCACATAACATCCTTGATTAATCATTTGTTGAACTAAATCAGCATTAGCAAATTTAGAATTTCCACATAATCCAGTTTTTTGTGCTCCACCCTGATATTGGAATGTTGGTGCTAATGTTGAAATACTAGCCCATACAAAATTCCCACCAGATACAAATCCTCCATTACTATTTAAGAATGTTACGACTGTACCAGGATCTATCGATGGTATTAAAACATTAACTCCAGCTCTGGCAAGTTGAATACTAATTGAAGTAACTAAACATCCCGCAGAATGAATAGTTTCTGAACTTGTACCTAAATGAATATCTGACCAAGGTTCGCCAAATTGTTTCCAACTTGTATAATCCCCATTAGCACATCTATTTGTACAATTAGAACCACTTAGTGCAGAAACAGAACCATTATAATGTTCTAATAATATTTCAGTATAATCTTTACCTGCATTTGCACTATCATTCCATGAATTTTGTGCAGAACTTACATATGGTGTATAAATAATATTATTATCACTATCTAATGCAAGTACTCCCTCAACTTCGGAAACGGCTGATCTAATATTACTATCTGTTGATAAAGCTGGTTTTACTTGATCACTAGAATATGCTGCTGTTCCAGAATGAACAGTTGTACCTGTATTTTTATTATTTGCATAACATCCTTGATCAGGATCACAATAAACTTGATCATTCGTACAATTACGCATTTCTAGAATAATTTGTCCATCTTCTTCTTTTAATTTACTTCTACTTTTTGCTCTTACTAAAGCATAACTTCTAGCAGCAATTGCTTGAACTTTTAATGCTTCTGCTGGTGCCCCACCATTTTCCGCATATGTAACACCTAGAACATATTTTTCAAAATCAACTAATCCTTCACCATCAATAGGCTTACTACCATTATTACATTCCATCAATCTAACCTTTACATTATCAAGTTTCATTGATGAATCTAATTTATATATATTTGTACCTGTATTAAATCCAGCTACATCATAACTACAAGCTCCACATCCCTTTGGCATTTTAGCATCAATTTCTCCAAATAAATATTTATATGAGTCCCTTTGAGAAAATATTTCTTTTGCCATTATTGCTATTTCTGAATCAGAAACATTTTTATTATCTGAGAAAAATGTACCTGGTATATATACTTCAACTAAATAGTCATAATATTTATCATCATCTAATGTCATAGTAACTTTTGGATATGGAAAAAATACATCTTCAAAAACTTTGGCTGGATTTAAACTCCATTCACCAGTATTTGAGTCATAATCACAGCCAATCTGTGAAAACATATTATCCATACTTTCAACTAATTCTTTGGCCTCATAATAAACATTTCTAACTTGGTATTCAAATTTAGTATCAGCATTATTAGAGTTATTTTCATAATCAGTTACTATAGTCTTATATGTTTTATATAATCCAAAAATTGGATTTAATACTTCTAACATTTTTGTTGCTGATATATTTGCAAGATCTAATGCATCACCTGCCACCAAATGAGCATAATTTTTCCATCCAAGCCATGCATCACTCAAACTACCAAATTCTAATGAATATTCAACATTAACCATATGACCAATAAGTTTCCTATCACCTGGTATTAATGTTGTTAAACTACCTAATTTATAATTTGCTACATAGTAGAAATTTTTAACATTCTCTGCATTTATAAATTCTCCAAATAAGGAATCAGTACTTTGAGTATCGTCAATGGATGTATCAGTAGTTCCTTCGTTTGTGTCATATACTGATATATCAGTTAATGAATTATAATGAATAGTTGCTGCTATAAGTGAAATATCAATATAACCATCATCTTCAATATATCTCTTAGAATCATTATATTCACTTTCTAGTGTTTTAAAGAATACTTCTTCTTCAGTATTCCATCCATTACCAGACATCAAATTACTCATTTTTTCAATTGTAGTTGATGCCCCTATTAATGCATCATTAATCTTTCCTACTACCATTGTCATTTGCATCATTACAACTGCTATTACAAGTAATATCAATAATAAAGATAATACATATGGTAATATTGTCATAATAATTTGCATTCTTTTAGCTTTTTTTAATTTCTTTAAATCTTGCTTTATATGTTGTTTAATTATCTCTTCAGAACCGGTTGCTTTAATTGCGGCAGCAGCAAGTTTCCCTTTTATACCCATTGTTTCGAGTTTTTTTAAACCTTCATCTGCCACTTTATCAATTACTTTATCTTCAGCTTTTTCTTTACCTGTTTTTTGTTCTTCTGGCTTTTCTTCTTCTGTTTTTTTACCAGTTGTCATTGTATTAATTTTATTAATGGTATTTCTAGTTTTATTCTTATCTATTACACCATTTAAATTATCAGCATCTTTTTTTGAACCATTACCGGCACTATGCTTCAATTGGCTTAGTGATGACCCATTATTTTTTTTACTACTAGATACAGGAAAAGACTCCTCTTCAGGAGCCACTTCTTCATCTTCATAATCTAATGTTTCTTCTTCTTCGTTGAAATCTTCTTCATCGAACATACAATCACCACCAAAGCAAATTATATATTATCTTATAGTCCGCCTCCACTACCGAAAGAATCTAATTCTTGTTCAGTAGCAATAATATTTATACGCATTCTTCTACTTCCACATACAAATAAAGCTTCACCTTGTGTATACCCCTTAATACTCTCGCGTTCATTGTCATTTAAATCTATTAATCTACTTAAATCTTCTACTGCTTGTTTCTTTAATCCCATTACTAAATAATAAGATGCATTATCGAAAATAGCTTTTCCTTGTACTATTACAGAAGGATCACAGAAGTCAGTAGGTTGTTGGGTTATAAATATTGTTCCTGTATTATATTTTCTTGAACGTCTTTGTACTTGTGCTAAGAAATCTGCCCCTAAAGTATTTCCACTTAATAAGATATGAGCTTCATCTACCATAAGTATTGTATTTTTTGATTTATCTAATGTTAAACCCCAAGCATATTTTAATACATTAAAGAATAAAGCATTTCTAACATTTTTATCAGAATTCATCAATTCTTTTGTATTGAATACTATGAAATCACTTTTAGGTGAAATTGTTGTATGACCATCAAAATAGTATCTTAATTCTTTTATTAATGGTCTTAATTTAATTTCTAATTTTTCTAATATATCACGTTCATGCGTTTTTTCAGGCATTGATAAAATCTTACCGCGAACTGTCGCATATACATCTTTAAAAGTTGGATAATCTTTTGAAGAAAATTTAGTAAAATCTGATTCAAAATTTATTCCAAATCTCTTGTATGTTTCTTGTAATATTTCACTAAAAATATTTACTACATCTTCTTCTGCTGAGGGATCATAATATTTAAAGAAAGCTTTTACAGTTTGAATAGTTCTTGTTAAAACTGTATAGCCTAAACCTTGTTTAATTTCATCTTCATCAGCATCTAATATTACCTCAAGTGGATTTACCATACCGAATTCTCCACCCTTACCAAGGTCAATATAATCACCTCTAAAGCGTTTACACATATCCTCAAATTCACCTTCAGGATCTATAACAATAATTTGGTGTCCATTTCTTATATTTGTTCTTAATAATATTTTGGCTGCAGTTGACTTACCTGAACCAGATGTACCAAGCATAATCATATTGGCATTATTTCTATTATGTTCTTTTCTATCTTGATATAAGAATTGATTAAATAATATAACACCACCTGAGAAATCTACACCTAATAAACAAGATAATCCTGGATCTTTTATACTATCAAATATAAAAGGATACATAGCTGCCATAGTTGGAGAAGGAATTGGAGTACCTATTCTTTCTTCAATATCTTGTTTTGGATATATAGGAAGCATTGATTTTAATACTTTTTCTTGTTCAAATCTTAATGGAATTGCTTGCATTTCCATTGCTTCTAAATAATTTTTAACTTGTAATTTTTTTGCAGTTAAATCGTCTTCATTATCAGCTGTTATCATAATATGTAATTGAAAATCATATATTTTTGATTGACTAACTGCTAATTGTTGAATAAAAACTTCTAAAGATTCATAATCTATACGTATTCTCTCTTGTAAAGTTTTATCAAATTCATGTTGATATCTTTCCTTTAAATCAGCAATTTCTTTATTAATCATTTTGCTAATTACTGAGAAAGGTAATGGTATATGTTTAATTACTACTTTTATACCAGACATACTAGTTAATGATGATAAAAAACCTGGATATATAGTTTTTGGATAAGATATTGCAGTTAATATAGTTGCATACTTATCACTAATAACTAATGAAGAAGGTCTAAA
The DNA here is from genome assembly GCA_035399485.1 of Bacilli bacterium. Classification (GTDB taxonomy): domain Bacteria; phylum Bacillota_I; class Bacilli_A; order RF39; family UBA660; genus RGIG4266. The sequence goes on along the minus strand of DAOPJC010000004.1, from coordinate 3,231 downwards.
CTCTAATCCTTTTGGAGCTATTTGATTTCTTATATCCATATTACATCACCGTCCCAAACGTAGTAGTTTTACCACCATTTAAAAAGTTGTCTAAAATCATTCTTAAGTCATCATTACTAACTTGATGAGTAGATAATCCTGCACTTGCAAATGAATTTATTAAATTTCTAATTCTTTTATTAATTGTATCATCATTTTTTTCTTTAAATAATAAATAATATTCTGTATCAACAACATTATTATTCATAAACATATTTGCTTTATTTATATCTTCAATAATTAATTTTTTTAAAGCATTATCTTGTATAGAATTATACTTTAATTGTAGTTGTGATAAATATAAATTAATATCTACAGGTCTATCTGCTACTATAATCCAAAATTCATAATCTATAATATTATAAACATTCTTTAAATTATCAATAATAGCATCTTGTGATCCTTGGTCAAGAATAAATATATTTCTTGGCATAATTTTAACGCCTGTAACTTTTTGACCATTATCTAATAATATAGAACCATCTTTAATATTTTTTATAGGAATATCATCTACTGTATATTTACTTCTTTGATTCGCCATCTAAGAAACACCAACCCTTCCATATAAATTTTTGTCTTGATGTATAAAAAGTATAAACATCCTTAATTACCGTTAGCATATTATGGTAATTTGGTATTGGAAATACCAAGAAACTACCAACCAAACCCGGGGTAATTGCGATAAGCCCTATAGGTAGCTTTGATACATCTAGAAATAATAGAAGTATCAAAGATATACCTAAGGCTGCACTAATAAGTATTAAATCCTCTTTATTGAACAATCCAAATATTAACATTGATTTTTTTGAATTTGCAGGGATTAAAAATCCATTCATTAATATCACACCTTTTTATTATTCTTTTATTTTTAATTTGAGTTATTAGAATTATTATTGTTAGAAGGTAATACTACCTCATTACTAGTATTTTTAACTGTTGTTGAAGAATCTGATTGATTACCTCCAACAGCCTTTGCAACCATATCTGCAAATTGTTGCATTCTTTCTTCTTCAGATACAACTTTACCTTGTGGTGCAATTTCATTTGCACTTTTTGTATAACCTTCAAGTTTATTTGTTGAATTAATAACATCATCAGCATATTTATATGTTTCAAATGTTTCAGCATCAGCTGTAAATTTCTCTTTTTGTTTATCAAATTCCTTAGCTAAATTATCAAATGTTGAACTTGCTGTTTTTGCAGTAATTGCTGCTTCAGTAACTGCTTCAACAGTTACAGATGTATCGCCAGATGCAAGTCTTTTTTCTAAAATATCATATGTTGATTGTGCCATATTTCTTGCTGCTTTAGCATTATTCATATTTACATAAGCATCTCTAAATTCTTGACTTTTAAACATTCCAGCTTTTGTTTCATTTTCCATTACTTTCTTTTGATAATTATCAGCAGAAGCATATTCGGCAGAATTTTTTAAATTTGTAATATATCCATTTTCACCATTAAATTTTTTATATAAATCATTTGCTTTTTCTTTATTAATCATTTTATCTTTACCAGATGGAATACCAAAATAACTTTCGAATCCACTCTTAGCAGATGAGAAAATATTTGAATCTAGATCTTTAGCTCTTTTTAAATTTGCATCACCTTGAGCTTTTAGTATTTCACCCATACCTTTTCCACTCATTAGACCTGAACCAGCTCTAATACCAGCACCGATAGAAGGAGTAACTAAACCACCAAGGCCTCCTAAAAGCATTCTACCTTTGTTACCATTACTTCGTAATTTTGCTTTATTAACTCCTCTTGCAACGTTTGCAGCTTTTGCACCTATCATTGCTCCAGCCATACCTAATGGAGCAAGATTCTTATTTTTCATTGGATTTAATGATAAACTACCATTCATTTTTATACCAGTTAATGTTTCTATAAATTTAGGTAGATCTTTAGCAAAACTTAATATACCTATCATAAAGAATATATCTAAGAAAATATTATGTGTATCTTCACCAGTAACAATATCAAATGTTCCATTCATCATTACACTTATTAAGAATATTGCAAAATATATTGCAGCTACTCTAATAAATAAATCTAAATATGTTGAAATACATTCTTTAGTCCATTTATTAAATACTTCATCACCTTTTTTTGGATCAACTTTTGCTATTAAAGGTATTGGAGCAATTAATTGTAAGAAACCTAATTTTACATTACGTACTGCAACATCAATACAGAACATCAATAAAATATAAGCTATAAATCCACCGGCTAAAGTTGATATTAATATTGTATAATCAAATAAATAATAATCACCAACTTGATAATTAAAATCCATTTGTCCAAAATAATATACTTTTTTTGTTTTATATGCTTCTGTAAAATTAGCATTTTTTGAATCTTTATTTATAAATTCAGTTAATAGACTAATTTCATCACTATTACAGTTAGTAGTATTTAAATTACCATCTTCATCTACTGGTAATGCTGAACATTCACCACTAATTAATGTGCTTCCATCTGTGTTTGCTATATTAGTATTTAAATTAAAGAAGCCTTTAAATGATGTAAATGCCATTGTTGTTCCTGCACTGTTTACATCATCAGCAGGATTTTCACTATCATTCATACCAAGAATTAAATTACCTATTATATTATTTTTTAAAACTATTTTTTGTAAATTATATGCTGCATTGAAAGCATATGGTATTAATACTATTCCTAAAAGTATAATAATAACATTTTTTAATAATTTCGAAGCTCCAACTTTACTATCTTTAACTGAATCAGGGTTTAATATATATTGAACAATTGATATTGAAACTTTGAATATCATCAATAATCCTAAAAAAAAGTAAATTCTACTTGCAAATCCTTGCATATTTTCAGAGGTAAATATACCAGTTTGAGATATTATTAAAAATAATTGATATATTTGTTCTACTAAGTTATAAACTATCCAGTCAAGAAACATGCATAGTGTTCTTAATAGGCTTACGAACCAGTTTGCTGTCATATTAATACCTCCTCCAAAAAATAGACATATCTTATAATATTATAACACATAAAAAAGTAATAATAAATAATTATTATTACTTTTTATCTTATTTTTTAATATTTAATTAGCAGCCTGAAGCACTCTTACAATCAAAGATTTCGTTAAGACATCCAATGATACCTTGACTATTATCTGCTACTAAACCAACTAATAATGTTGTAATAGTAAATACA
>DAOPJC010000003.1:5612-30265 GCA_035399485.1 Bacilli bacterium | reverse complement strand
TCTAATTATATCTATTACTTGATTCATACCCTGACCAAAATAATATGTAAAATTCATAGCCATAATAGCAATACCTGCTACTGTAGCTACTACACCACCAACACCCAATACAGAAGTTCCTTGATAACCCATATTAGCAATTAAATCTGGAATTGCTGTAGCTGAACCAGCATCTCTACTGGCATGAGCATCAGTCGATGCAACTAATACACCTGCTTCTACACCAGCATCAAATGTAGTTTTACCTAATGCTGCTACAATGCCTATACCTGCTGCTACAGGAATTGCTAATGCAAATGCTCCTGTAGTAATTAATTTATGTTGTGGGTGTTTATAAGGTACTGCAAATTTACCTTTAGCCCATCCAGAAGTTTCTCTGTATAATTTAATATAACTATCGCCTATATAAGGTTTAATAAAATTAGTTTCAGGAGAATGAAATGAAAATATATCTTGTTTAAAATCATCAGGTTGAATTAATTCTGGAGAGTTATTAGAATTAGTCATGTTTATAGCATTAACTGCTAAAAAAGGATCTTCTCTAACATCATTGTAAGGATAATTTTGAACTAATCCATTTTGAGTAAGACCAAGTATAGTATACTCAAGCATATTATTAAATAACCCTTTAGCTACAATACTTTTATTACCTTCTCTTGAACCTCTTAATATTTCATATCCTACTATATCTTCTATAATATTTCCATCTATATCTACAGGTGGAGCTATATTTTCAAATTTAACACCTAATACTCTTATATATTCTTTATTGCCATCTTTTCTACTTATGGCAATAGTTTCATCAGAAGGCATCTTATGATGTCTTATAGGAGTATTACATAGATCGCCCCATATTTCTGTATTAGTGGGATAATTTTCTGTTGATTCCCAATAAGACATATCACCTGATTTAATAATAACACCCTTTATATTTTCTATACTGTCATCAATAATTTGTCCATTTAAACTATTAGATTCTATAGAAGTATCATATACTTGCCATCTTTCTGTTTCTGTAGCATATACTACATTAGGATCTCCTGATGTCGATGCTCTGTCTGTTGCAGTTACAGCTTCTCTACCAGGGATATGATAAGAAGCACTTCTAGCTCCTGTTTTATATACCCATCTTATAAAGAATGAATATACTTCATCTCTCATGTATCCTACAGAAGTACCACCTGAAAAGTAATATTCTTTAGGATATTCTACAGCAACCCATTTGCTTCTAATTTGATTAGCTAATGGTTGATAATTAAAATAAGGTTGTGCTGTAATACCACACCTAACTAAGTGATGGTTTATTTCAAACATTTTATCAGACTTCTCATATACCATATTTTTCATTGGTATAGTACTTAAATCTATTGTCGGTAAAGATTGAAGTATCTGATCTAAATGTATAGTTTTTATATTAATAGGATAATGTCCTATTTTCTTAGCAATAGTTTGTTGATTAACAACTGCTATCACTACTAATTCAAATTCATTAAAATTTTCATCAGCATTATTTACTAATACTTCTATACTACCACCAATACCTTCATGTGACCATAATCCTACAGCAGGAGAAGGCATTGAGTAATCTGTAAGCCTTACTCCATTTTCAGAATAAGCTATCACAGCCATATAAGAACCATTAGTTAATTGACCTCCTCCTTTTGATTTTCTAATCTTTAAACAAGGCTGTTCTACTAAAGGATGTAACCTAATAGCATTACAATCTAAAGTTTGTGTATACTCTACTGTAGTACAAGGATCTGCATTATATACTTCTACATAAACAGGATTATCTAAATTAATAACTCTATCAGGATTATAACCATCTTGCCAATATACTGACCATGTACAGTCATAATTTTCTTTACATACTGCTGTAATAGGACTTACCACAGAAAAATCTAAACATGTAGTATCATCACCACTATTAAATATAGAAGTATATGTACAACTAGCTTCATCAAAAATACCTATATCACTATTAGTTTCATTTGTTATAAAACCATGTGATCTTTGTCTTGTAGAAAATAATACCCATTGTCCATTAGATTTATAAGCATATCCTATAATAGTAAAAGGAGCTGATGTACATTCTTTATTAGAAGGTTCATTTCCTATAGTACCTACTTCTCCATAATGTGTATTGTTAATAGCATTTACAGCATGATTCCAAAGACCATCTGACATATACATATCATTTGTATCTTTAACCATACCTTTGGAAAAAGTATTGGTTTTTACAACACTAGTATTTTGAAGTTTATCTGCCATAATTATCCTTTAAACATATCATAATATTTCATGTACATGGCTTTTCTATTCATTTGCCATGCTTTATGCATCTCTTTAAAATTAGGAGTTCTAACAAAACTTACAGCATCTATTTTAGATTTTCTTAATTGCATGTTCATTAAGTTGAATAAATTTTGTACTTGTTCTCCATTAGCAATAAGATTTTCACATATTCTAACTTTTAAAGCATATTCATAATATTCATTGACAATAGGATGATCTAGTACTAATAAGTTACCTTCTTCATCTTCCATTTGCCCATGATAATTAATGAATACAGTTGCTTCATCAAAATTAGTAATGAGAAATCCATTCTTTACTGTTACTGTACCTAATCTTTGACTATTTGTACTTACTTCATCAAAAGTATCAGATGTTCTTGACTCTATTTTTAATTGAGTAAGCTCATGATATTTTTTTAATTGGTTATTATCTCTATAAGCAACAGATTCACAACCAGATGGGTTACAGGTTAATTCAGCACATGCTGGTATTTCTACAGGAACTATTTCAGGTTCAACAGGACATAATGGGTTAGTCGGTGGTGGGCAATATATACCATAACTTGAACTAGACCCTAATATTACTATTTTTATACCTATGAGAGTTTCAGATGTTTCAGAAATAATATTAACTGAATTTCTATTTATAACATTAATATCAAAAGTTAATAAATTACCACCAGGACTAAATGCTTGTATAATAATATTATTAGTACCTAAATAATGATCAATTCTATTATTGCCTTGTACTACATTTATAATTTCAGTATATTGTTTTACACCTCTAGCATCAAATTCAGATTGAGCTATTCTCTCTCCATCTAATATACCTTGATCATATGTTTTATAAGAATAAGGAAATCCTATTAAATCATATACATCATAACCACCACACAAGAGTACAAAATTAAGTACTTTTAAATCTGATGGTAATTTGGCTTTACCATTAACAACGTCTAATACTTTACCTTTAGAAGGATGTATTTTTAATCCTAATTCTTGGTTAATCTTTTGAGCTATCTTAATAAGTGTTTGATTACTAATCATATTTTCAATATCAAAAGTATTGAAATCTAATTTAACACTATCAAGTAGTTGGTCAAATGTTCTATATTCTATTTCTTTAGTAATCATTATTCTATTACATTTATATTATCATGTTGTTGATCTGCTGGTATTCTAATATTTATACCTAATTCAGCAGCTATCATTTGTTCTATTTCAGTAAAAAGAAAATCAGGTATAGGACAATCTAAATCTTGTGTATAAGTACAATTAGCTATATCTGTATTATAAGCCGATATATCTCCTTCTGGAATACATTCTAATCTTACAGCATCCCATTCTATATTAGGAAAATAAAGATGTCCATCTAAATACCAATAATATTTTGTTTTATTGTATTTAAAATTTTTTTGTTTTAACATCTTCTCATATTCTATAGCAGTAGTAGGTTTAAGTTCTTGTGATTGATCAACAGAAGTTACAAATCTAATCAAAGCTCCCCAATATCCATCTATAAGAGTTGGTAATTTTGTTTTAGTTCTAAGTACTTTACATCCTTCTATACAACCACAACTAACTCTATTTACTTCTTCTAACTCTACACAATCAAGAGACTTCCATACACTATTATATTTAAGTATTCTGTTTAAATTATCTTGCCTTCTCATTAAAGTTTTACCAAACTTCATAATAAGAGAATAGATATATCTATCAGATAACCCTGCTGCATCTTGTTTTACAGCTTTAAATGTATTTTTTACCCTTGATGTAGCTTCTCTAATTTTCATAATTCAAACTCATTAAAGTCTTTAGTATTAGTTTTTGTATAATTTTCTTCTTCTTTTTGTTCTTTTTCTTCTAATGGACTAAGTGTACTATAAAAATTATAATTCAATTTAAAAGCAGCAGCACATTTTCTACTTAATGATCTTTCAGGGTCTGCTCCATAAAAATGTAATTCTTTAATTCTAGCTTTTTTAGTATATTGTTTAAATACAATTTTTAATTTATAACCATTTGTATGAAGATTTAACATACTTTTTTTAATCTGACCATTGCTTTTATTATAGGCTTCATAATCTAATGTAGAATTTTCTTTAGCCAGATATGACATCATTATCATTTTTTTACCTAATACAGGTAATTCTACACCAGCTCTGTTACTTATTAATTCTTCTCCTAATAGTTCATTAAATTTTAAAATTATTTCTTTTATTTGTTTTTTATTGTATTTATATTTAAATTCTGGATATTTCTCATAAAGATAATTGAAAAAATCATTATCTAATGTTGTTTTGATTGGTGGTCTAAATCTAGGAGCATTAAGATTATTCATTATGATCTATCTAAACAATTATTAATAAAAGCACTTAATTTCATAATGTTAATTGTATTACTTGTTTGAGCACATTCTGAACAAGTAATTACCAAACTTTGAGTTAAAATATACATTAAAAATATAAATTTAAAAGAATCGGTAGGTAGCATGTTTGCTGCTGTTATAATATCATTTATAGCACTGTCTCCGTTAAATAATGAATATTCAAATATACCGTGAGAAAGAACTATATCATAAGGATAATTATTACACATACTAGAATGAACACTATTATTCTCATCATACCATGTTTCTAAAGATAATAATAAATTATCAACATATTCTTTAGAAAAACTATTACAACATATAGGATAAATATCTAATTTTGATATCCCATCTTGATTAGATGCTGCATAATCACTTATACCATTAGTACAACAAATTCGTTCTTCTATTGTTTTACCAGCTTTGTCTGTAAGATATTGTGTTGTAAACATAATAGCACTTGACAAGTTACCTAAAAAATAAGTACCTCCGTTACATTCATCTGTTGGACAATCTGGACAACAAATATCTGGATTTAATCTTTTAGATATAGAATATCCATTACCTACTCCCAATGTTGCTTGTAATTTTTCAAAAAAATACGCATCTGTGCTTGTAGAAGTTACTTGTGTATTCAAGTATTCTACTAATTTATATATTGGATTTATACAGTTCATAATTATGATAATATTATATTGTTATCTGTTAAAAAATTTGATATGTTTAAAATCTTAAATATGCCGTTTTCACATTTTACAGTTAATCCTAATGTAATAACTTTATCTAAAATATCATATAAAGTTTGTCCTGAAAAAGTATTAGAATCAAATATTTCATTAAAAAGACACAATGTTGTTTGTCCTTGAATAGTTCCCCATTCTACACCTGCTAAATCTAAAGAAGGATCGTTTATGAATCTATTTGGGATTGTTAATTCTCTTGCTTCTAATAAAGCCATGCAAGAATCAAAATTAGTAATAGAATTATTAGTTACTGGACCATTTGTAGATATTTTTACTCTAATTGCTTCTACTGTTTCATTATCACTGATCATATACCATTGCCAATCTGGACAACAGATATTACAAGAAGACATTACAATTCCATTTTCAAGTAAACTATCTAATATTTCTAATATATCAGGATTTAATCCTTTTTCTGTATGGATATCATAAATATTTTTAGCATAATTTAAAAACCAATATACAGGATTGGTACAACAGTTTTCAGAACATAATTGTTCTCCTATAGCTTGAATTATATCATTTAGAGACATTCCGTTAGTAATTCCTAAACAAGGAATATTTGGTCCAGAATATACCACACAAGCACCAGGATATATTTCTTCACATTGAGATCCTGCACAAACAGGTGGTGCTTCTACACAAGCTGGTGGTATTGCTTGATTACATGTGTTACATCCATCATTATTATAAGCCATTTTATTTAATTTTTAATTGTTTAACATTCTACAATACCTGCTCCAAATTCACAAGCTGTATTATTTATTAATACTCCACAAGTCATTTCTTCTGTTAATAATTCACAAGTACCACCTGTACTTAATATGGTTTGTTCTGATACATAATCATAATCTACTGCACTATCACCTGCAGGTATTGTAATTGGAACATTATGTGTAAATGTACCGTAATCAGGATGATTAACTGTAAATTGAATAATAGCAGTTAAATCACTAGCAATTGTTGTTGGTAATCCTGTAGATATTAATAATAATTCTACTGTAACGGTATTTGTAATATAATCATAAGCTACAGCCCCACCACCTTCATCACAATCTGTAGTAACACCACTATCGCTTACTTCAGATATTTTTAATTGATATAATACTACAATTTCTTTAAGTACCCCTATAGTTGTTATTGCAGCTGATTCACCACAGGAATATAAAGCTTTTATTTTAACAATATACTCTTCTCCTGCAATAATACTTGTACTGGTAATATTTGCAGTAAATACATTTTCAGCATAAGTATCTGAATAAACTAAATTACTTTCTGTTGTACCATTCCATTCCCATATTTCTAATGAAAATCCTATTGGACTTTGAATATTAGTCAAAGAAGATATTGTCCAACTAATATTAGCACTTATAGTATTATAAGAATCTATAGTTATAGAATTAGGAGATGTTGGTACACATGGTAATATTACATTAGATTCTAATAATGTTTGCAATGCTGTTCTTAAATCACAAACAGTTAACCATAAATTATTATAATTTTCAGCGACTGTATCAGGATTTGATACCCAATCAGGTAGATCTTCCATATCTAAATCTAAATCCTGCATTTGAGGTTCTGTAGCTAAATTAGGACACATTGCTGACATTGCCGTAGTCCATTCTGTAGTATTACCTAATATAGAAATATAATCACAGTAATGAGCTTCAAATGTTTCAAAAGCAGTATCTATATTTACTGTTTCTCCAGGTTTAAGGGCAGAAGCACATCCTGATGTTATAGTCAATTTATCAGGTTCTTTATAATCAGCAATCCATTGTTGAATAATTGAAATATCATTTTGAATTGTGGTTATATTACCATGTTGTGTAACAAGAGTATCATATAAATCACAAACCCATTGCGCTAATAATAATATATATTGATCATATGTAAGCTCTGTTATTGTTTGTCCATCATCTACATATTGTAAACATTCTGGTAATGCTAAAGGTGATGATAATGATTTTACTTTATTAATTATATCTTGATAAGTAATAAATTCTCCTTCTCCTACACATAAAAACTCATCAGCTAATATTTGTATTAGTTCTTGACCTGTCAAACCATCTCCCCATTGAGGATTTTCTAGATCTGTAACAATACAATTATACAATAGATTATCTATTTTATCATCACAATTACAATCACTAGATTGTATTTCTGCTAAAGAACATACTATTTGTCCTAATCTATATATAACATCTTCTATAGAATCATTTTGACATTGATCTATACATTCTATTCTTGGACCATTCCAAATAATACAAGAAGATGATGTTGGTGTACAACCTTTGGGTAATGCCATTTTAAATTATTATTATATTAGACAAATTAATATATAATATTGTATCAAAAGCTTTACAGCTATTTGCATCTGTTACTTCTACTTCTATAAGTCCTATTCCATTTTTAACATTTAATTGATTAATACCACATCTTGATGGTACTGATTCTGGATATACTATTGTTAAATTAGAAACAGGTGTTTCTTTTAATCTCCACATATATGTATAAGGAGCTGTTCCACCATGCACAATACCAACATATCTAGCATCATAAGTACCAGGATCATATCCTTCAATTTCTACTCTAAAACTACAACAAGGACATTCACCAGGCTCTCCTTGCGGTCCTTGTTCTCCCTGTGGACCTGCTGGACCAGTTTCTCCTCTAGGACCTTGTGGTCCAATTGGACCTTGTGGACCTGCTTCACCAGGAGTACCATTAGCACCTGTTGGTCCAGGATCTCCTTGTATTCCTTGTAGTCCAGGAAGTCCTTGTATTCCTTGTTCACCTTGAGGACCTTCTTCTCCTTGAGGACCAGGTTCTCCTTGTGGACCTGCAGGACCAGTTTGTTCTTGTAATTCACAAATTTTAGTAATCATTATTTCTAATAATTCTTGTATATTGTTTGGTTCACAAGTCATACCTGTAGGACATTCAATACAAGATATATCAAAATTATCAGCTTGTAATTGAGATGATAATTCACAATATTCTGTTGCTAATTTATATACTACATCTGTAATAGTATCTCCTTGACATAGTCCTATACATTCAATATTAGGACCTTGCCATATAATACAATCAGATGATGTTGGTACACAATTACTCATATTATAATGTTTTTATTCTTTCTTCAATTTGATTTGTACAACAATAAGAATCATCACATATATTACAAGCATCTTTTTCTAATGCTCTTTTATATAGATTTAAAATATCATAAGCATAGTTATAATCAATAACATTTTTACAAGATTTAATACCAAACCTTCGTTTGATATAATCTTCTTGAATACTATGAATAAACAGTTCTGATATTTTTTCTAATTTTGTATTCTCAGTATAATCACAAATCATCTCTTTAATTTTAATTGTTTTAATTTAGCTTCGTATGCTGCTATACATTTTGTACAGCACATTTTTCCATCTGATGCTTTTCTCAAGCTGCAACGACAGCCAATCTTAGTGGAGCAGTTACTACATACCATACTTTCTTTAATTACATGTTAAACAACTACCTGATTGATATTTGCCAAGCATTCTTTGAGCATATCCTAACATATCTGTAGCTTGTACACAACTGTCACAATATTCTGCTTTAGCTTTAGCAGCATCAATCAGCATTTTTATATACCTCAAATCATTTAATTTTTGTTTTGTTTCTGTAGATGGTTCACATTCAGCTAATTGTAATTTACACAATTCTCTATAATATTCATTAGTAATACAAGTAGTTCTTAAATGATTATAAGTAACAAATACTTTATTATTAGGAGAAACACTATATCTAATAGTGTACAAACCATCTGGAAATCCATTTAATTCTGTAGCATTGGCTTCTTGATAGCCTAATGTGATCATAGTAATAATTTCATTAAATCCTGGTGTAAGATTTTCTAAATACACAGGTTGATAAAAACCAGGTAATGTTATATCTAATCTAGGACATTCTACAGGTAATCCTTGCCCATAAGAAGACATATCAGAAATCTTTAAAGCATGATCACATGCTGTGTCTAATATTTCTAATGCTAATCTATGTTTAATAGCCATAATACACAATTTTCATTTATATTACAAAGATACTAAATTTTTCTGTATAAAACAAAAAAAAGGGAGATTAATTTCTCCCTTCTCTTTAAATATTTTATTTTTTAGATTACAACTTCAAGTTGTACTGCATTATTAGCACTAGTCAAATAAGCATTCATCCAAGCTTCAAAATCAGCATCTCTAGCTTCAACAACAATCTTTACAAGGTATTGATCGTTGTCTAACATACCATCTGAATTTGACTTACGAGGTACAGAGTGAAGAATGTGATATACATAATATTTACCAGACCTATCAATATCAGTCATAGTAGTGTTATTATTAATTTCACGAAGTCTTACATCGTCAAACCAAGGCTCTTGTTGATAACGTTTAGATAAGATATATTCTCTTAAAAGAGGTTCTCCATATCCTTTACCTTGATATGCATTTTGTCTTTCTGTAACAGTTAAACATTGTACTACACAAGGATCACCTGTTTCATCTACTACTGATAAATTAATATGAACTGGTTCAATCTCATATTTATCACATGGGCTAAATGAACAATCTCCAAAAGTAGTTTCAACGTAAGCTCCCTCAACAACAAGACATGATGTAATAGCAGCAATAGTTTCTTCAGTAGCTGCTGGGACATAAGTATCCGAATCAATAATAGTATATAATTCTACAGTATCATCATAATCATCAGCAATTTCTAAAAGATTACCATCAACATCAACTACAGTAAATGTATAATTTGTTACAGGAGCTGCTCCAACTTCTGTTACAGTACCTACATAAGCACCAACTGGAATACCTTCGCCAACAACTACTTGTCCTTCTACAGGAACTATAGTTGCATCATCGGTAATCAATGTACTAGCCTCTTCATAAGACACTTCAACTTCAGTAGGATCATTAATTACAAATGCATTTACAAAAGGAGAAGTCAAAGGATATTCATTAATTCTATCCGCCCATTGTAAAAGTACAACATTAGGATCTACTGCAAGTGGATTATCAGGATCTGTACAACAACCAGTATATGCATCTACAGTGAAATACATATTCCTAGTTAAAGTTCTCAATACTGGTGATCCTTTAATATCTACTCTCAATCTATAAGTAGTTTCACATTCTAAAGCACAGTCTTCTGCACAAACAGTCCAAACATCATTAAGGGCTGTTCCAGGTTCTGTTACATAAAATTTACTAACGTACTTAGGATTAATACCTTTTGTTTTTACTGTTTCTTGATAACCACCATGAAAGCTAGAACCAAGTTTATCAGTAGTATGAAAACTTCCTTGTGCTAGATATACCATTGGATGATCAGCATAAACTGCTGTAGCATAAGGGTCTGCTACTAGAATTGTTTCATGGTCTAAACCATCTACAATTGCTACTTGTCCTGCCCCAACGCTAGTTGTTGGATTAGCCGTTTTATAAAACGGAGTTTCGTTTGTTCCAAGTAACATTTTCTGGAACGCATGTGGAAAATAAGCCATAATTTTTAAAATTTAAGTTAATAATATAATATAATATAATTCTTTTTTTGTTAATATCCAAATATTTTATGTTTTTTCTGCAACAGATGTTTTATTTATTTGATATTCATTAATAGATTCAATGTTTCCTGCTAATAAAGCAATGGTCTCATCTACAAGTATTTCTGCTATATCATTTTTAAATTCACACTGTACTTCTGTAGTAGCTGGTATTCCAGTAGTCAAATCTATACAACCTATGTGAGTCACATCTACAGGAAGTCTATAATAAATTAATCTAATGTTTTGAATATCAAATTCATCATTAGTATAAATTCTTATTCTATTACTTATTAATGTAGCAAATGTTTCTCCCCATTCAGCAGATGGTTTTTTAAATTCATCATCTAACATATCTTCTACATTTGCCATTTCTGTTAAATGTATTCTTAATGGTCTAGGAGGACAACATTCCATTTCTGTATCAGCTAAAACACGTTTCCAATAAATATAATTATTAGGAATAGCATCTGTTTCATAATATTTGGTTTGTTCTAATGCATTTAAAGGCACTTCAGTAAGAAGTACCTGTAAATCATCAATAGAAAATTTTGATGCCTCATCTCCTTGTTTTCTCATGTTATAACCATGGATCTGTTTTCTTACCCATCCTTTTTGTACTTTGTTAAAAGCACTAAAGATTTGCCAACACTCCATGTTATCATAATCTAAAGAATCAAGCTTATTGAGACCTTCTTTTACTTTTATGAGAATTTCTAAATTATTCATTCCAGAAAGATTCTACGTTTTTTAATAAATGTTTTAAAATTTCTTCATTAAGAGGGTTATTTAAAAATTCTACTACATCAGAAGGATTTTTACCCATTAGTGTATTTGAACTAACATGATAAATAAAACCATCCCCTTTTATAGCAATAAGTCTATAATAAGTAGCATCTTTGACAATAGCTCTTAATTTTAAAATTTCTATATCTAAATCAGCTATTTCAGAAAATCTGCTAGCTGTTTTCTTTTTATTTGTTTCTACAGTTTCTCCATTGATATACATATCCATATTGTCATATAATACATCAATAGGGGTACTCTTTTTATATTGTGCTGAGTTATCATCTATAACTTTACATACAAAGAATAGTTTGTCAATGTTAGTTTTGTATAGTCTATCTAAAGCAGCAAAAGCAGCATTTCTTAATTTTTTAACTTCTGTTCTAATGGTAGCAGTTTGTTCATATTTATCTAAATAAAACTTAACACCTCTTGATAGTTTTTTACGAACATCATCTAAAGAAGAAGCAATCATGGAAAATCCACCTGCTTCAATAGCTTTTAATTTAATTAAATCATAAACATCATTTTTAGGAGATAAAAATATTGGATCGTTGGATAATCTAATAGTAATTTTTTCCCAAAAATCATAATTATCTGGTCTAGCTGTTTGTACTTTATTCCAAAAATCTTTATCTGTAACATCTATTGAGTTACCAAAATATCTTTCTATAATAGCAACACATTCTCTAATGTCTTTTATTTTAGCTTCTTTTTCATCAATAGGAAGCATTTGTACTTCAGGGGCAAATTCATTAAGTCCTGTAATATAACGTCTTTTACCACTCCCTGTTGGATCTAAATATACAATAGATTCCTCTTGTATTACACCTTCAAATAAAGCCATATTATATCTTTCTAATCCCATATTTGATACAGAAGGATCTGCATAAGGTTTTATAGATATAGAACTACTTCTTTTTAATGTGTTATGTTTTTCAATCATTGTTTCCATATATTTCTTTTCTTTTTGGTTCTTATTCTTTTTTTAAAAAAGGTGGTTGGACATTGCTGCCCAACACACCATATTGACAAGGTAACGTATTGATTATCAAATAGTTAGTTAAAAACTCGATCCAGTTACAGGATTCCTCATAACTAATTTTAAAACTTTGGTTGGATCTTTGACCCAAATAGAAGGCATTGCTTGTGTCATATACACTTTATATCCATTGAAGTTACCTGAACTAGCAAATCCACTCTCTCTACCCAAATAGTCCATAGTACCATTCTGATACCACCATCTCAATTGACTGTCGTATTTTTTCTTCAATAAGAAAATATTGTCATTTGTATTTTGAGTAATATCAAAAATTATAAAGTTATAAGATGACAATGGGAAACCATCAATGATTGGGTTTTCAATATCAGAAGTATGAACATTATCAAAAGCAGGATTTAAAACAAATTTAACATTTGCTAAGAAAGGAATAGTATAACTTGTGAAAGCAAAACCATAATGCATATCCATTGCATTGCTACCACTAATACCATTCATACCTGATTTATCAAGATTTACAGTTAATCCTGTACCCAAAGCTTCACGTTTAATTGCTTCATTAACAAGTCTCATACCAGCTAAACCAGTTTGAACTATAATGTCACGTTTTGGATCTGGACCTTTAAATTCTACTTTACCATTATAGAAGTTATGCAATTCAGTTTGGAACATATCAAGACTAAATCCTGCTTTAGTATAAATCTTTTTATAAGAATTATCTAATTGTTTCCAAAGACCTACTGATAATCTAATATCATCTGGACCATCTTGTTTTACTCTACCACCTTTACCCCACATCAAATATCTTTCAATATCATTTGCAATTTTGGTAAGGTTAGCTGCTTCTAATTTAGTAATAAATGATCTGGTAAGAGTTCCTTTTTCTACTGCTTTCTTCACATAGTCTTTACCCATTTTTTTAACCATATCATCAAGAGAAGTAATAGAAGGATCTAAAGTCTTATCAAAGTTTCTCCACAATTCATTAACTACTAAAAGACCTTCATCAGTCATACCTTTCTTTAAAATCAAATCAGCTCTACTAGAAACTGTAAAATGTGAATGAGCTTCTGCTTGTCCTACAAAGTTGTAGTACTCACGGTATCCACTTTCAACTTCACCAATGTCAGAGAATTTCTCACCATACTCACCTCTTACAGAACTAATTCTGAAGATCTTTGTACCAGGTTTAAGATAACTCTTGTCCATTACAGCAAGATTGTCATTATTTACTAATTGAACTGTGTAAACATAACCATCTGCAGAAGGAAGAATATCATCATCTGTGATATACATTTCCAATCCATTATATTTGTCATAAGTGATAATATCACCATGTCCAAATGAACGTTTGTTTACTTTAATTTTAAAGGTTGTACCATCAATACCAAGATTAGAATGAGTTGGTTCTACATCTTCTGTGATATAAGGCAAATCAGATACTACTGGAGTCTTCCACTTATAAGCTCCATTTGGATCATCTACTTCGATGATGTTTTTTCCACCAAAATTAGACATCTGGTACAAAGGCATTTCTACCTTTTGTGCCATTACCCAAAGGTCAACAATACCCAAATCATGAGCTGATGTTCCTTTAAGCATGTTATTAAGGTGGTAAGAATCAAGGTGTCCACCAACTTTTACATTGGTTTCCCTTACATAAATACCGTTGTTTAATACTACACTCATTTTTATTAAATTTAATTGTTAATACTATTATTTATCAAATATATTTCTACTTTGTCTTTTAATTTTTCTTTTCTCTGTTTTAATTTCTGGAGCAACACTTGTATTACCTTTACTATCTTGTTCTGTTTTTAACTTTCTAGTAATTTCATCTGCTGTTTCATTTTTAGCAACTTGTCTTATAGATTCTTTATAAGCATCTGGTTCTGCTAAAAGCCATACAGCTTCTGCTATTAAATCATATCTAGGTTTATCACCAAATTGATAATCTTCTAATAACTTACCAAGTAAATTAGTAGGTCTTCCAGTCATACTTTGATACTTAGTGGTTGTCATTTCTTCAAATAACATTTTCTGACGTTTATTATCTATTTTAACTCCGCCTAATTCACCTGCTTTTAAAGTATCTGCTATATTATTAATATAAGACTCTCTTTTAGCAATCATAGCTTTTTTATGATCTTCTTGTTTCTTTACTTGTTGCTGTACAATCTCTTCTTGCATTTCATCAATAACAGGTTTAAATTGCGTTGCTTTTTTACCAAGCATTTTTAGTTCTGCCCATTCTTCTATTTGCTCTTCTATTTGTTCTTGTGTACCAAAATTTTTAGCATATAGATAAGCTCTTACAATATGTTCATGATGTTCTGGAACATCTACATCTAATTGTTTTACTTGTTCTGTTTGAGCCAATGCTCTGAACATTCCTTGTAAATCATTGCCACCATCTAATACATATTTGGTTGCCATTTGTAATTCTTTAGGCAAAGCTTCAAAAAATTCTTTTTGGGTTTTTTCAGTTAATTCTTTTTCCTTTTCTTCAAAATTACTTTTAATCAAATCTTCCCAATCTTTTTCTGTGTATTCTTCTAAAGGTTTGTCATCATCAAAAGGTATA
This sequence comes from Bacilli bacterium, assembly GCA_035399485.1. GTDB lineage: Bacteria > Bacillota_I > Bacilli_A > RF39 > UBA660 > RGIG4266. The sequence goes on along the minus strand of DAOPJC010000003.1, from coordinate 14,899 downwards.
AGTAAATCTTTATCAATTAAAGTTTTAAAAATATCAGCGTTGTTTTTGATTTTTCCTTTTGTAGATGTTTTAGTTTTATCTTCTACTTCTTCCTCTTCTTCAGGATTAAGTGAAGGAATTACATCTTCTAATTCATCTTTAAAATCTTCATCAATATCAATTGTTTCTTCTTCTTCTGTAGTTAATACATTAGGCGAAGTTACTATTGATTCTGCTCCTGGCATTGGGAGAAAATCATCAATGTTGTCTAATATTACATTTTCGTCTTCCATACTTTTTATCTTTTTTGGTTACTGTTTCTAATGTAAAGATATAAAATAAATCTTAAACATTTACATATTTTAAGTTTAAAAAATAACTATGACCTAATACATAGCTAATACTATTTTGTCTTTTTAGTATCATATTTATTTTTATTTTCTTTGGCAATTTGTAATTGTTTATTAGCAATATTTTCTTTTACTTGTAATTCTTTTTCTTTCATTGCTAATTTTTTATTTTCTATCATTGTAGTTCTTTCATTTTTATTTCTTTCTAAGTCCATTTTAGCTTGTACTGCTTCTTTTTTATCAAGATATTCCATAGCATCTATAAAATCACTTTGTTCATTTTTATTTATATCAACCATAGATCCATATCCTGCTGCACGTATCTCTGCAATTTTAATATTTGTTTCTCTATCTAATGCATTCTGAGTAGCTTCTTGTTCTGCTTCTAACATGAACTTTCTTTCTTCTGCTTGTTGCTCCATTTGTTGTAACTCTTTAGCTGCTTGTTGTTCTTGTTGAACTCTAGCATTAGTTTTTTCTTCTATAGTTTTAAGTACAGAATCAACTTCAGCAATAGAATCTGATTTTAAAATGTTACCTAAATCATAAATGGTTGCATTAGTTGTATTATTATTTATTGCAAGTTGTCTTATTTGTTCTAATAACATTCTCTGATTAATTTTAGTTGTTATATAAACATTAAGTTCTCTTGATAATAAATCATCACCATTAATCATAAAGTTCACTCTTTCTTCCATAGAAGTCATATATTGTAATCTAATACTAGGGTTGTTAGAATGATAGTATTGTGCTAAATCAGTTCTCATTTGATGTATCTTAGGCATTAAATGTTCCGCGTGATTTACAAAATACATTTCTGTTTGAGCATAACTCATATTAATAGCTTGTTCTACTCCTGTAGCTGTTTCTTGCGATGTTATATTAGCCATTCTTTGAGGAGATAGTCCTATAGATTCAAAACATTGTTGTTTGAAGAAGTTAGCTAATTGTATTCTACTCATCAATCTATTAGTTTGTTCTAAATTTAATACCTGAGCATGTTGCATAGCTACAGTACCTTCTGTATTAGCTAGTGTAGAATCTAACGGTAATATCTGAAAATTCTTCATTGCTACATAAGCCTTACCTAAATTATTTCTACCCCAATCTTCATCCATAGAATTTTGTGGTAAGAAGTTTTGATCTAATAAGATTACTGTACCAAGTTCATCTATTAACATATCAGATATTTGATTATTAACTAAGTTATAACCAATTTGATAAGGTTTCATTTTATCTACTAAAGAAGTACTCTTGCTGTTTCTTTCTGAAAATATAGATCCTTCAACTGGTAATTTACAACCATATAAAGTATTATTACCTTTAAATTGATATTTTAAAGGTTCTACATTTAAATAGATAGGAGTAAATCCAGACGCTTTTTCATCAAAGTGTTGCGATGGTTTATTAGGACCAATCTTAACACCACCCCATACTTGATTAATCCATATCCATTCTATGTGTTCACCAAATACTAAATTCTTTTTAGATTTACCTCTCATTACAGAAGTATCATATATAGGTTTATCTGTTATTTTATAAGTCTCATCTACAATCAAATCTGTAACAAATCCTATTTCATCTACTTTAGTTACATGCCCTATTAATCTTTGAGATTTCCAATAAGCTGTTGTTACTCTTACTTTTGTATTTGGGTTAATAATAGAATAATCTTCATTTTGACTTAATATATCTTCTATTAAATCTATATCAGAAAAAGTATCATGAAAAGAAGTATATTGTCTCATTCCTAAAGAAGGTCCTTCAGTATTCCATTCATGTGATTTAGTAGCATCGTAAAAAGCACCATCATTACCTAAACCAGGAATTATGTATTGCATATTTTGAATTGGATATAATTCTTCTAAAGATTCAATTTGTTCTTCAGTCATTTTATATCCAAATTTATCTATAACGTCTGCTATAGGCATAATATCAAATCTACCTACAAAACTACCATCAGATATATATCTTGTTTCTGGAGCTTTGTAATAGAATGTAAGAACAGGATTCCATAATTCTATATCATAATCATCTTCATTCATTTTGAAATGCCAAAATTCAGAATCTGTTATTAACATATCTCTAAAAGCAATATTTTCTAATTCTCTAAGATAATATTTTTCTTCATCTACATTATGTTGATGTGTAGCCCATTGTTCTACCATAGACCTATAATCTTTTTTAAAGAATGATTCTATTTCAGGTAATTTTTTAATTACATCTGGAGACATCATTTGTTGTGCTTGTTGAGTACCTTCCTCTGTTTCCAAATCTAATCCAAGTTGTGCAATTTGCTGTTCAACTTTAGATTGTCCATATTGCATTAAAACATCTTCAATAGTTTTTCTTTTTTCTTCTATAAGTTCATTGTAAGATCTATCATCTACTGCTCTATAAAGTATTTTATCATTTCTTTTAGCAAATTCTCCTGTAAGTACATTTATAACATTAGGAATAATAGGATAGAATTTAAGTTCTAATGCTGAAGTATCTTCTTCTGTAAGCATGTCAATAAGGTCTGCTGTTTCATTATTCTCTTCTACAATATAATCAGATCTATCTATAATACCATTAGCAAGACGATAATTCTTTAAAAGTCTTTTATATTTAATATTGATTTGTTCTAGTCCTTTTCTTTCTAACCAGTCCATGTTCCACTCTCTCCAATCATCATCTTTATCTTTGGTTAAAAGAAATTGAATAGGTTGAGTTAAAACACCCATTCTAGTTCTATCTATCTTTGCTCCAGCTTTGATTTGCAGACTGTTTAATATTTTGACCATATCATCTTAATTTTTTAAATGCACTACGTTGTATTCCTTTTTGACTTAAATTGCTTCCTTTATTTCCTATAGATTTAAAGGGGCTTATTACTAAGTTACTATTATTTTTTGATTTATCCAAATTTTTTGTCTCATATCTTCTCTCTTTATTATTACCTTTATTGGCAATTTGCACTGCTATAAAAGCTGTCAAAGCACAATAAGCAATTAAACGGTCATAATTACCAGAAGAATCTTTATAAGCTTGCATTTCTTTTAAAAGCATTATGTCAGGTATTCTTTCTATACCGTAATAAGTTTTAGTTATTTCACCATCTACTTTAGTTTCTATATCCAACGGTTCTGTTAAAAATCCTATACCATAAGGAAGTAATGTATCTTTAAATATTCTATTAACATTTCGCCAACCATATTCTTGATATACATTAGTATTAGCCTTAATATCTTTTAAAAAGATTAATTGATCTTTTGGTACTAAATATCTTTGTTTGTTTCTTTCTTGCATATATTGAATAAACTGTGATACGTTATTTTCTATAACACACCAAGCATTATATAATTCTAACATCATTTCTATTCTTTGATGTGTCATTTTTAAATCATCAAATCTACCTGTCCACCAACAAACTAATTTTCCTTTTTCCAATCTATGTTCTATTTTACCATCATCTTTGACAATAGTAACTTCTGTAGCATTTTTATAAATATAAACAGAAGCTAATGAATTAGATGTAGTAGTATTATGTGTAACTATATAATTTTCTGTTAAATATAAATTATTTTGATTTTCTACTTCTATGCATATAGCATCATCTATTCTTTCAAATTTAATATCTTTAATATATTTAGATACTCTTCTTATTATTTTATAATTATCAGCCTTTCTTTTTAATCTAAAAGGATTCATTCCTTGTGGTAAATTTATTCTAACATTATAAAAGGTGGCATATTGTGTATTTTTAATTCTTTTTTTAATTGTTATAGATGCCGTTCCTCCTAATGATCTTACTAATTCTGCTACATTATTAGCTAATTGAATAAATGTTGATCCAAAATAACAACCATTTTTATTTTTATCAATCCAGCCATCTGTATCCATTAATCCTCTAAGCAAATTTAATCTATCTTTTATAGAGGCTCTTAAATATAAAACAGGTATAAATTTATTATAACAATTATGACCCATTAATCCTAATTTTCTTAATTCTTGTGTTATAGTATTTCTGGATTTATTTGTCGAAATTCGATAATCATATTTTGCACTTTTTTTAATTGTAATATCAGATGGTAATTTTTCTGACATATATTCTAACATTTCAGTATCACCAGTACTAAAGCTAATACTTCTATCTATCATACTACCATCTCCTAACATAGCTCCTAAAAAATAAGGATCTACTGGCAATGTAGTCTTGTTTTTAAATATTAGTGGTTTAGTTAAAGGAATTTGCCATTTATTTTGATTATTTTGATTTTTATAATAAGTTTTAACTTTATAAACTTTATCTTTATTTCTACCTATACCATTAAATTCAAAAATACAATTTTTATCTAATAATTGTTTTGTAGAAAATACATGAGGAGTTGTTTTATCACCATCATTAGAATTAACTGCCCACAAGTGATCTTCTGACACAAGTATATCAGTATTATCTGTAAATGATATTCTATATAATTTTATTTTACCTTGTGGATATACACCGACAACTTTAGTAGGTTTACCATCAGGATTCATAACTTTATCTCCTATATTAATATCTCCTATTCTTTTATAACCAGTTGGGGTAATTAATTTATTATCTACCCATTCTGCTTTACCAGATGATACAGGGTCTAAAGAAGCATAGTAAGTTCCAAATTTAGCACCTTCAACAGGTCTCTCATGCATTACTATTACACCTTCTTTATTTTCAGCATTCATTCTAACAGGAAATTCTGTTATTGGTAATTTCCTAGAAGGAGTTATGATTACTTTACCTTCTATATCTCTATCTAATTCTACATGTTCTAAATAATAAGTATTGTTTTTTATTTTTTCTATTTGCTGAGATATAAGATGTAAAGGAAATGGTGATTCTTCTCTAGCAGCAAAAGCCTCATCAATATTTAAAGGCTTTTGTGATATTCTTAATTGATAATCTGCTGGAGTTAATTCTTTCTTCCATCTTTCTCTTTCTTCTAATATAGCTGCTACAGCTTCTTCTACAAGAGAATTACCATATTCATCTACATAAGGTAACATAGACCATTGTTCAGGAATAAATAATCCACATTCTCCTATAGTACCTTTATCATCAATTAAATTAGTTCTTACTGCTAATATATCTTTACTATTAGGTCTTCTTATAAGTTCTTCTAATGGTTCACAATCTTTTAAATCACCTACAGAACCTGCTGCTATATACATACCAGTATAACTCATACCAGATTTTAAAGCAGGTAATAAAAACTCTAATGTTTGGTTCATTTTAGGAGCAATACCAGCCTCATCATAGAAGAAGATAGAGCAATTATGGGTAATGGTTAAATCATGTAAATAATAAAGATTATCTTCTACTTCTATACCATAATAAGACTCTATTCCTATTTCTTTTATATTGCGGATAGGAGAAGTATGGATATTACGTTCTCTTTGACTATTACCTTGTTTTCTTTTTATTTTAGTAGGTATAATGGCAGAATTTATAAATCTTATACTAGCTCTATTGGTCTCTGTATATTTAATAACTCTATTATTTACAACATGTTCTTTAGAAGAAGATCTGTAAGTAGTTACATAAGCACCTAGACTTCTACATAAAAATACAACTTGTTCAAATAAATTATCATTTTTACAGGATATTTCAAAATGTCCTTTATCTGGATCATAATAACCATCTGTATCTATGTACCCAGCTAATACTGCCAATCTTGTTTCTATACTTCCATATAAATATTCATCAGGTATATGTTTATTGTAAAACAAATTATATTTAATAAATTGTTGAGTCATATAACTATCATTACCATTTTCACTTATTATGAAACTAGCTTTATACATTTCATCATTATACCTAAATTCTTCTTTTCTTTTTACATTTAATTTGGTATTAATAGTTTCTGACAACTGCTCTAAATATTCTAGTAATTCAGGATCTTTTGTTTTATTTACTATTGCTCCAGGTTTTTCTCTAAATCCATCTCCTAACCATAGTCCTAAGAAATACGGATCTAATGTAACTTCTTCATAATGATTATGAAATACTAATGGTTTTTTATTTTTAACACCCACATATACTTTTTTACGATAAGGTGTTAAGTCATTCCAATCTTTAGTTTTTGTAATTCTTAATTTATTTTCAGGAGCTACATTCACATCTCTATTAATCAAATATAATTTATGATCTCCTGTTGTATAATAAGATTCTCCTCTTACTTGATTTACTTCATAAATCATATCAGTACCAGAAAAATTTCTTATGACTTTTTTAGGTTTGTTGTCTATACCTAATATAAATTCTCCAATTTTTATATCTTCTACATTTTTAAATTTACCTGAAGCCATTAAAATTTTAGTACCTTTTCTATGACAAGGACCTCCTACGGACCCACTAGGGTCTTTATCTAATATAAGACCTTTCATTACTGACTTTAAACCAACATCAATCTTTTTGCCATTTTGAGTAATCTCAATTTTTTGTTGCCAATCTAATGCTTTATCTGGATTACAAGGTCTATACCAAGCTGTATGTTGATTTAAGAAGTTTCTATATTCATCTATAAATCTCCATGTATCTTTAACATAAGTACCTAATGATGCTGCTAATTTACATATAGCACCACTATCAAACCAAAATCTATTTATAAGTTTAGCAGCATGATAATATGAAGATAACATCTGACGTTTCTTTAGAACAGCTACATGTTTACCAGAATGTTCTGCGAGCTCTTCATATAAAGCCATATGATATTGAGCATCACGTACATCTATAAATGTAAAATTTTTCTTTTCTTTATTGTAGATTTTTAAAAAATTCAATAACATGTAATATTCTCTTGGTATAAACCATTCTTTACTACCATTTTGATATATAACTCCATTTTTACATTTATCTTTTTGATCTTCCCAATATGTTACAAAATCTTTACTATTAGAAGGATGTTGACAAAATATACCTCTTTTATCAAAAATTTTAGCTTGTTCATTAAATAAATGTACTGTATCATCAAAATCATATTGTCCTGGTTCTTTCCATAAAGACCATAACCAATCTACATAAGAAGATTGTGTGGGAAAGTCCTTCCTCTCCCACATCTCTAATTTTACATTGTATAAAGGTACTGATTTATACATTTTATAATCTTTCTATTCGTTCATTTAAGCATTGCCAATAAGTATTCATTGCTGTTACTTGTACATGTAAAAGTGCTTTTTGAACGTCATCAACCTCATTTACTTTTTCTGACATTAGGAAACTATCAAGTTTACTTATTTTTTCTTCTAATGCTAATTGTTCATTGATGAGTCTTGTTTTAAAATCTTCCATAGTTTTAAGTATTAATAATTAATTTAAAATAATCCAATCTTCTGAAAGCATATCTGTTTGAGATGCTAACCAACCATTAATGATTGTTCCGTCAGCAGCTTTCATGCAGATGTATGCTGTAAATTTCACATTATCATCAGGATAAGTTGCAATTCTTTCTCCATCAGAATTAGTAATATCCTGAGCATAATAGTCTTTCACACTCTGTGGTAACGATTTGACTTTATCAACTACCATTTCAATGTGTAATTCATCCGCTGGTCGCATAAAGATAAACATACCTTTGCCATTCCAACCAGCTCTTGAAACTCGTTTGCCTTGCTTTAAAGCTTCTAAAGCTTGACCAAAATTTAAATTTTCATTCATAATTTCTTTTTTTTATTATTATACTAATTCATTCAAATAACTATTAATTTCTATTAATATCGTTCTAATCTTTTCTTGTCTATCACGTTCATCAACAAAATAATCAGCAACACAATTTACTGGATTTGGATCATTGTCTGTTAATGTTGATTTTGTTTCACCCATTGGTTTAATTTTGTTTAGTTTATCTTTAATAGAATAAAGTAGTTCTAAACTAGCTGTTGAATTATTTGATAATTCTGTTACTATATACTCAAAATAAGGCATTTTTTTAACTTCTTGTTCTCCCATGATTTCTTTAATTTAAAATTATATTATAAGTTTCATAAAATATTTCTTTTTTACAAGGATAATATTCTCCCTTGATACCTCGCATTAACATATCTTCAGTAGTCAAATCATAACTAGTGCCTTCTAATGTATTAACTTTAACAGTATATGTATTAGAATTCACATTTAATTTAATATCTAATACTTCTTCAGGATTTTCTCCCATTATTCTAATCCATTTGCTCATTTCTCCTATATCATAAGAAGATAATGTTTTGATTTCATAAAAATCAATTTCTATTGGTTTTTTTATTGCTTTCATATTATTTATTTTTAAAATCTATTTGTTTTTATTTTATAACAGTTATTAACTATGAATTCTAGTACATACTCAAAAGGCTCATGTTCGCTCATATCAGCTCCTATATGTTCAAATAAGAATTTAGTAGCATGTGAAGCTTCGTGTGATATTAAACCTGGTGTCATGCTTTTTTTATCTCTAAAAAATAATAATGCTCCATATTCAGAATCTTCTTTAGATATAATTTTCATTGTAAAAGTATCCATTCTATTAGAACCATCATTGTTAGAAAATACAATATTATCTCCACTATATTCTTTAAAGTAATCACAAATAACATCTGGAGTTTTATTTATAATTACATAAATATTAAATGGATAAATCACAGTATCAAATCTATATACTTTAGTCATATTATTCTTCCTCTTGTTCTTCTTGTCTTAATTCTTTAATTACTCCTTGTATTAAATCAAATACATGTAATTCTTCTTTATTTATTACTCCTTTTCTAAATCCAATTTTAGAAGTATTATTTTTTAATTTTGTTATGGCACTATCTAATAAATCTATTTCTTCAGTATTGAACTGTAAAAATAATTTTTCTTCAAATTCATAGTCTGCTTTCATATTACATCATTTTTTGATCATATGCTACATGTTGTCCACCTCTAACTATACTTTTTTGTTCTTCCATTAATTCTTTATAAGA
>DAOPJC010000003.1:0-5512 GCA_035399485.1 Bacilli bacterium | reverse complement strand
GTCATATAGAAAATATAAAGATATACTTGCATATAATCTTTATAAGTAGTTTTGATTTTCTTTAAAGTATCTAAAGTATCACAATGTTCTGTAGGTATAATTGCTCCATTTTCTATTTCAAATAATTTTACCATACTTTTTGTTTTAATAAGGTTTGTACTTCTTGTTTTAAATAAGGTAGTTCTATATATTCTATTTCTTTTACAATTGGTTCACCATTGTTTAATAGTATAATTGGAAATCCATATTTATCTTTTTCTTCAGCTTCTTCAAATTTCACATGATGTATTAATAGTTTACCTGGTTTTAAATTAGGATTATGTCTCAATATCATATACATGTAAATTGATAATTGTAAAGCATAATGATTAAAGTGGCAATCATCCAAATGTTGTAAAGGTGGTAACATTTTTTTAGAAATTCCCTCCCAATTTTTAAATGATTCTCTATCTATCTTTTTTGAAGTTTTATAATCAGATACGTTTACTACACCATTTACAACTTCTATTAAATCTGCTTGACCACACCAACCTGCTGAAGTTAAATAAACAAAATGTTCAGGGTATATACCATTAGTTAATTTTTGTTCTGGTGCTATTTTACATCCTTCAGAATCTTCTAAAGAAGCTATAACAGGTAATTCACACCCATATTTAGTTAATGTATTACAGCATAATAAATCTTTTTCTCTTTGATTATGATAATAAGTCCCAAGAGTAGTTGATCTATCGGCTTCTGCTTTCCATATAGCTTGTATTTCTTTAGGATCTATACCGTACCATTTACTCTTTTTATTTTTAGATGATTTCTCAGCTATAGCTTGAGAGTCAAATGGTTCTTTATAAGCAGATATAATAGTGGTTACACTAGTCCATCTAGTACTATCATCTGATGTATATTGGTGATTATCTGGTTTAAATTTTAATGTCATAATTATTTTTTATTTTATTGTGAGAACTTTAGACCAAAAAGTTTCCAAAAATTATTATCTACAGGTCTTGTAAAAAGGAATATTATAAATTTATAAAATTTTTGTTTAGTGTCTCTAACCCACCATTTAAAATCTAACCAAGGATTCCCTATTTTATGTAAAATTCTTATAAACCATCTGTTAATGTCAGTTAATGTAAAATATTTACCATTATTAAGAGCATAGAAATTTCTTTCTTCTTTACTACGGCAACATTTGATTGCTTCTGTATAACAACCGCCTTCTTTATACATACCTATAGTAATTTTATTTAATATGTTTTCTAAACAATTATCATCAATGTAAGTGTTTTGTTTTCTCCACAATGCATATTCAAAATATGGATTTTTATTATGATGATTTGTTATATAATTGCATATAAGCTGAGCATAATAAATTCCAGTATTGTCCGATAAATATTCATTTAATTGTGTAACTCTTGGATACATTATTATATAATTAGTTTCATTACACCAACCATCTGTACTATTTTTTTTCTTATAAAATACAGGATGATTTTTATATTGTAACCATCCATATGTTTTCATTGTTGCAACAACAGGATACATTACATATTGATCTTTTCTTGTTTTGTCTATTATATAGAATTTTCTCATATTAATTTGTTTTAAAAAGTGGGTAGTATATCTACCCACATGTAATCTGCACCCTTAAAGGTTATTAACAACCTCCTCCTTTTTTACCACCTTTTTTCTTTGCCATACTTTAAAAATTACTGTTACTACTATATTAATTCTCACCCAAATGTTCATTTAATAAATCTTCTTCTTCTTCTGTCATTATAGCATCCCATTTGTGATTAGGACAATCTGAAGATAAAGATCTTGTTTTTAATTCTAAACAACATCCGCATATTGCACAACATGGTGATGTGCCTGGCATTAAGCATTCTGTACCATAATGCTCACAATCTTTGCAAATACTCATTCTTTCTAAAGCAATTTCCTCAACATGCTCTTTAGTGAATATTCTATTCAATATCCCTTCCAGTATCTGATTCCTGGCTTGCCATACTTTTAATAAACTCATATCTTTCTTTTCTTTTAATTTTTTTTGTATCATATTGCTGATACATAATTTCAATTAATTTTTTAAGTTTAGTTACTCTGTTTTCTACTTCGGATATACTTTCTAATAAATATTGTGTAGGCTTTCTCAATCTCCATCTTTCCAATAATTTATCACCATGTTGTATATATGCTGTAGATTTCATTGTTCGGAATTTAAATGTACAAACATTATTTACATAAATTCGTGTATGTTCTAAAGAATTGATTAATCTTAATACATGATTGTAATAAGAATAAATAATATCATCTATGTCATCTGCTGATATATCCAATTCTTTAGCGGTTTGATCCACAAGATATTTACGCTTTGTTGGTATCATCTATACTTAAAAAATTATAAGTTAATAACATTGTTTTATCTGTAGCAATAACTATATTGTTTAAAGAGATTCTTTGATTATCTCTAGTAATGATTTTTTGTTTTAATAATTTGTTTAATTTGTTTCTTATATTCTGCGATTTACTAGCAAATTGATGATTAGGAACATCAGGATGAAAATAATTAGTGGCAATAGTACAAAATTTATTAAGTTCTATTCCGTTATATATTGCTAATAGAGCTAATAAATCTATATCTCCTAATGTAACTTGCTCTTTACGAAAGAATATAAGCTCTGTAAGTAATTGATACTTTACAGCCTCATACAGAGATAATCTGTACTTTTTTTCTACTTTCTTAACTTCTACTCCCATTGGTTTCTTTATTTTGATGTCTGACTAGGATTTGAACCTAGACTATCTGTATCAAAGACAGATGTGCAGTCCTTACACCATCAGACAACTGTTTATTACTCTTCAGTTACAGTGTTATCTTCTTCTTTTGGTTGTTCTTTATTTTGATATGCTGCCAAACCTTCAATACACTGATAACTAATTAATTTATACTGTAAAATTTCTGATTTAAGTTTTTCATACTCATGATCTAATTTAAGTAAACTAATAGCATTTCGCATATGTTCTTTATATGCTTTTTGATTCATTGGTTCTGTGGATAATGACCCTTCTTTTTTGATTTCTTCTGATTCCATTTTTTAATTTTTAAAGTTAATACTGCAAATATAAAACATTTATTTTAAATATCCAAATTTATTTCATACTTTCTTCTAACATTTTCATGTAACTCTTATTACTTATCTTATATTGTTTACCACAAGTATTGCATTTCATATTTCTTTTTATAGTACCCATAGCTGTAGCATAAGTATGACTTAACACAATATCATTAGAGGCACATTCTGGACATTCCCATTTTTCACCACCTGTTAATACAGCAAAGTTATTATTATGTGTTATATAAGGACTTAATACAGTATATACATCTTCTAATAAGATAACATCCTGAATACAATAATCTTTCATAAGTTTTAATGCATCTGGATCTTTTTTCTCTACTACATCAATCCATAATTGAAATCCAGTATGATCTAATTTTTTACCAACTTGTAGATATTTACCAATATAATCTAGTTTATTAGAAGCAAAGCTAAAATATTCTCTTGATTTTAAAAGTGTATCTAATGTTCTATATGTAGGAAACATTGGTAATCCATAATATATACATCTAGTTCTAAGCTCTTTTAAATCAAATCTATTACAATTATGTCCAATGATTTCTGAAGCTTCTGCTAGTACTTCTACAAATGCTTTTAACATTTCTTTTTCTCCTATAGTCCAATCTAAAATATGTACCTCTTCCTCATATTGCCATTTATAAGCTATACATATTATTTGTTTTTGGCTTATTATAGTCTCAGGAGAAACATAATCCATCTTTCCTATATGCCATAATCTACAAGTATAATAACTTGTTTCTATATCAAAAAATAATCTTTTAATAGGTTGTTGTTTAGCTTTAATTTTAAGTCTTTTTCTAAATCGAGAAATCCACCTCCTAACATCATCTACAGCTTGGGGTGGATTAAACTTTGCTTTTACTTCTCTAGCAATCATAGCATTGTTTTCAGTCTGTTCAGCTCTTACCTTAACATACTCTTTTACTACTTTTGAATAACTCATATTTCTGATTTTTTATTTATACTAATGGCACAGATAATATTATTATTATTATCTACCCAAGTTTAATAAAGAAAAGTTTATTGATTTATGTTTATATTATTTAAGTTATGAAAAAAGAAAATCCCAGGCAAATTTGAGTACTTACCTTATCAACTTGTTTTGTTTATCTTCTCAGTGGGCGGTTAATTTTTCCCTAAAGCTACATTTACCTCAACGACACTGCGTAGTAGCACCACTTTGTTGATTAACAACTTTTGTAATTACAGACTACCTAATTTCAAGATGACATTGTTTAAGACAATCACTCTACTCTTCTGCATCCTGCTTCTCCTCATTCCTTTAGACATTACTCTGGTGATAAGGGTAGCTAATGATTACAAGACAAAGATAGCAATAAAAATAATATAAACCTAATAAAAAGTAAAATATTTTTTAAAAATGTGAAAATACATCTTATTAATCTTATAGTGTGATTGATAAAGATCCCCCCCACAGACTTTATAAATAAAAATAATATTTGGTAAATTGATAATTGATTGTATGAGTGTATTGTGTGGGTACTCCCCTCCCACCCCCACCCCACTTTAAACTTTCCATCCTACCCCCTACTGTTTATATAGCACATATCTATCTATTAGACAACAAATATCATCATAAATTAATGAGTATATATTATGATAGTATGAGTATGTTATTAATACTTGTAGAAGATATGCTATGATTATTAGTATTATATTATTAATTACAACTACTAATAATTATTATAGTAGTGTTATTAGTAGTATGTGTATATAATCACTAGTATAAGCCCTAATAATTATAATACATTCAACAAACATAACCATAATTGATAGAGTGTTCACTAATAAATTTACAACTATGACTGAAATTATAACTAATCTTAATCTATCCATAGAGATAGATAATGAGATTGCCAATCAAGAAATATTGGCAGAAGAAATTACATTTGAAGATGATGCAGCTCATGATTGGGCAGAATCATGGTTTAATTGGGATTAATTATGAAAGTTAAATTATTACTATTAAAGGCTGCTATAGTTTCTTTAGGAATAGCAGCCTTGTTTTTACTTGTGATAATTATTGATTGTTTAATATTTAAAAGCATTGTAATATGAAAAAGAAAATTTATCTTATTGTCTTAATAGTATTATCTGTAATATCTTTAGGATGTTGTGTGATGTTACTGTCAAATACAGTATGGTCACAACCTTCTCCTGTAGTAGATCAAGGATTTAACTATCAGAAAGACTGGTACAGTCAATCAGATCAGATCATGGATTATTATAATTTCCCAAGACATATTGATTGGGAAGATAATGTACTTAATCCTGATAATTATGATTATCTTATAGAGACTATATATAATATAGGTATAGATAATCCTTTACAAATTGATTGTATTGAACTACAATAT
>DAOPJC010000002.1:0-40410 GCA_035399485.1 Bacilli bacterium | reverse complement strand
GAAATAGATTTTGAATCAGCATATCAAATAATTTTCAAAATTAATAAATAAGCATGTATAAACATGCTTTTTTTGTTTATATATAAATATAGATGTAAATAATTGTAAAGAAAAAAATCATTTTGTTGTAAAAAATGAAATACTATGATAAACTTTAATTAGATTAAAAATAGGAGGTAGTTTGGAATGATAAATAAAAGAAATATAGTAATTGTTGCTTTAATCGTAGCAATAGTTGGTATGTCAGTTGGTTACGCAGCATTAGCACAACAATTAGTAATTAATGGTAAATCAAATATCAATGCAAGTTGGAATATTGAATTTACTGATATTGCTGAAAAAACTATGACAGGAGCTACAACAGTTGGAGAAATTACTGCAACTGGTACAAGTGCAAGCTTCGAAGTAGATTTACAATATCCTGGTGCAACAGCAACATATGAAATTACTGTTGAAAACAAAGGTTCAATTGATGCGACACTTGAAAGTATTACAGGAGTAGACACAGCTAATACTACTGCTCCAGTAGAAATTCAATATGCCGTAACAGGTATGGCTGCTAATGATTCTTTAGATTCACAAGTTTCTAAAAAAGTATTAGTAACAGTTACTTGGGTTGCTTCAACAGATCCAGAACATCCAGATACAATACCAACAACAACAACTAAAACAGCAACAATTAATTTAAATTTCGTACAAAAAACTGCATAGTTTAGTTTTTTAAAAATAAAGGCAAAGTTTTTTGCCTTATTTTTTTAGGGGTAGATAATATGAAAAAGAAAAGAAAAATTCATAAAAGATTAGAATTACATCATTTAATTATAATTTTTACGTGTACTTTATTATTTATAAGTGTAGGTTATTCTTATTTATATCAAAATCTATCACTAACAGGAAAAGGTAATTTAGTAGAAAAAGTAGAAATAACTGATGATATAGAATTTACATATATTAAAAATACATGGTATAATGAAAATGGAGATAGATATTATAAATTTGAAATAAAAATAGTAAATAAATCTTCAAAAGATATAGATGGTTGGAGCATTGATATAGAAATGCCAGATGAAATTCAAAATTTATCTTTCTGGAATGTCAGTGCAACAGCATCGGGAAATGTATTAACTTTAAAGAATTTAGATTATGATTCTTTATTGGCTCCTAATGTAGAAGTTAGTTTAGGAGTAATGTTTAGTACACCAACAGAAAATTTAGAATTAGATAATATTAAAATATTTAAAGATACAAATAAAGGTGGAAGTGGCGGAGATAATCCACAAATTCCTGCAAAAGAATTATCTTCTTCAATAACTCTTGCAAATAGTTGGCCAGGTGGAGATAATAAAAAAGTTTTTCAATATAATGTGACTTTAACAAATAATACTACTGAACCTATAACATCTTGGAGTTTTGATATGGGAGTATCATCAAGTACTAAGATTGAAGGTATGTGGAATTCAAATTATATTGATACAGAAAATGGAATAATTACTGTTTCTAATAAAGATTGGAATGGTCAAATAGGGGCAGGAGCAAGTATTACAATAGATTTTCAATTATCCTCAACAGAACAAACAATAAACCCTATAATTTCTAATGCAAAAGGGAAATAGGTGAAGTATGAAAAATATTAATATTAAAAATGTATTGGTTTATAGTTTTTTAATTATATATATAATAGTATTTTCTATATTATTAATTGATAGTAAAAAATTCGATTATAATTATATAGTAAATCCATTGTTTTGGATGAATATGTTTATTTTTTCTTTAATACTAAATTATTCAGAGAAAAGAAGATTAAGGGCTAAAACAGAAAAAACTCAAACAGTATTAATAATAACAATGTTATATTTATTTATTTATTTCTTTTTAGGTATATTCTTTGGTTATGAGAGATCACCATATAGTCATGAGTTAATATCAGTAATAAAAAATATATGGGGTTTTGTAATCATTATTTTCTTTCAAGAATATATAAGAGAAGCTATGCTTCCATCAGGCAAACATAAAATGTTTAATTATATATTAATAGTTTTAATATTTACTTGTGCGGAAATAAGCTTTTATAAAATAGGTGATAATTTTGTTGATTTAGAAGCAGGATTTCAATACATATCTTCATTTATATTACCTGTCTTAGTAAAAAATATATTGTTTACATATTTAGCTGTTGTAGGTGGATATGGTTGTAACTTATGTTATAGAATCCCAGTAATACTAACAACATTATTTATGCCATTATTTCCAAATTTGGAATGGTTTATAGTAGCAATTATTGATTTACTAGTACCATTTATCACTTTCTTGTTTATAAATTATATTCAGGAAAGAAGAATGTTTAGAGATTCAAGAAGAGAAATAAGAAAAAGTAATCCTATTAAGCAAGCTCCATTCATAATATTTTTATTAATATTTGTAGCGTTTGTTGCAGGTATATTAACTTATATGCCAGTTGCAATAATGTCAAATAGTATGGCTGATTTGATAAAACGTGGAGATGTAGTAGTAGTCAAAAAAATTAAAGATGAAGAAAAAGAAAATTTAAGAATAAATGATATAATAGAATATAAGCTAGATACTTATATTGTTGTTCATAGAATAGTTGATATTAAAAAAACAACAAAAGGAGAAATTTACTTTATTACCAAGGGTGATCATAATAATGCAAATGATATAAAACCAGTATATAAAGATCAAATAATATCAATAGTACAATTTAAAGTTCCAAAAATAGGCTATGCCGCAGTATTATTAAATGAAATATTTAATAAAACAAAGGTAGAAGTTGAAACTTAAAGAGGTGAGAAGTTATGAAAAAGAGAGTGTTAAAAAAATGGGTACGAATAGCTATCTTTTTTGCTATAATCGCTGTTTTCATAGTATCTTGCAATCTTATAATAAAAAGTGTCAATTGGAATACTAAAAAGAATAAAGAAATAGAATATACATATCATGTAGGTCAGAATCTAGATTATGTAGTAAATTTATATAAAAATAGTTTTATAGAAGAAGATCATTTAGGTAAAAACGAAACCTACATAGCTGATTTAATAAGTACTATTGTTCCTACATTTACTTATAATTATTCAGGTACGACAGTAGAACCATTAATATATAAATATAGTATATTAGGAACAATTTATGGTGATTATAAATTAGATGAAGAAAATTCTAAATCAAAGGTATGGACCAAAAAATATACTTTTGTAGAATCAACATCAAAAGAATTAACTGATACTTCTCAATTTACAATTAAAGAAAAAGTAAGTTTAGATTTTCATAATTATGATGGAGAAGTAACAACTTTTAGAAAAGAATTAAAACTACCAATAAATGCAAATTTAATTGTTAAAATGGCAGTTACTGTTCAATCTAAAAATAATCCAAGTAAAATATATGATTCATCAGAGCAAGTATTAACAATTCCATTAAATCAACAAGCATTTAAAATTAATGCTGAATATGTTGAAACAAAAAATCAAAATATATTTGTTAATACTGAAATAGAAAGCCTAGATTATAGAAAATTAACTTGTGGAATTATATCTTTAATATGTTCAGTAATTCTAATTGTGGCTTTATATAAAATAATATTTAACATACCACCAAAAACATTATATACTATAGGATTAAATAAAATATTAAAAGAATATGGTGATATAATAATAGAAGTAATTGATCAAGTAGACAAGAGTAATTATGAAATAATATTAGTTAAGAATTTTAATGAAATGGTAGATTTAGAGGAAGAATTGAGAATACCAATAATGTTTTATGAAATAGAGGAAAATATTAAAGGTGAATTTACATTAATACATAATAACATTTTGTATCAATATTTATTAGATAATGAAAAAAAGTCTACTGATTAGTAGACTTTTTATAAAGGAGTAAGAAATAAATGAATGAATATATAAATATAACATTAGAAAATATTAGTAATGAGCACTTATGTTGCGCAATAAGTGATAAAAAACATGAACAAGGCGTATTAGCAAAAAAAGAATGGTTAAAAGATAGAATAAAAGAAGGACATGTATTTAGAAAATTAAATGCACAAGGTAAAGTGTTTATTGAATATGCCCCATTAGAAAAAGCTTGGGTACCAATTGAAGGAAATAATTATAATTATATATATTGCTTATGGGTAGCAGGTAGCTATAAAAATAATGGTTATGGTAAAGAATTATTAGAGTACGCAATTAAAGATGCCAAAGATAACAACAAAAATGGGATATGTGTATTATCTTCAAAAAAGAAGAAACCATTTATATCAGAAAAATCTTTCTTTATAAAATATGGATTTGAAGTTATTGAAACACTAGGAGATTATGAATTACTATGTTTATCATTTAATGATAAGGAAAAACCTAAGTTTACTGAATCTGTAAAATTAATGAGTATTTCTGATTCAGGTATTATAATATATTATACAAATCAATGTCCTTATGTAGAGAACTGTATAAAAGAAACAAATGAATATATCGAAGAAACAAAAAAAGATATTAGATTAATTAAAATAGATAGTCTAGAAAAAGCAAAAAATGTTCCATGTATATTTAATAACTGGGCAGTATTTAATAATCAAAAATTTATTTCAAATACTTTATTAAATAAAAATAGTGTCGCAAAATTATAATATGTAAAGACTATATATACAAAAAGCAAGTTATAGTTTATTGTAAAAATAATACTATTTAAATATAATTGTTTTGTTAGGAGGAATAATAATGGATTTTGGTGAGAGATTAGCTAATACTAGAAAAAAATCTAATTTAACGCAAGAACAATTAGCAGCTTTATTGAATGTGACAAGACAAACTATATCAAAATGGGAAAGTAATGAATTTTATCCTGAAACAGATAAATTAATATCATTAACTAAAATATTAGATGTTTCTTTAGATTATTTATTATTAGGTAAAGAAGAAAAAATAAGTAATAATCAAAGTACTATTTATATAGAGAGTGAAGATAGTAGTATTGTTTCTTCAGTATATAAATTTGTAATAAGAGATATAGCATTTACAAAAGAAGATAAAGGTGTTCCAGTATGTATATTGTGTGGGGTAGATAAACATCAATTTCTTTTTGGTGACCATGAAATAGTATTAGGATACTATGCTACTAAAGAAAAAGCTAAGGAAGAATTAAAGGAAATTTTAGAAGCAATTAAGTATGGAAAAAATACATATAAATTAAAATATAATTCTAAAGTTAAAGGAACAAAATTAGTTGTAGTAAAAGATTAATTAAATATAAGGCAAGGTAAAATTCAAAACCTTGTTTTTTTATAGAAAAAATGATAGAATTGTATCACGTAAAAAAGCTTTTTGAGGAGGGATAAAATGTTTAAATTACATTCTGAATATAAGCCAACTGGAGATCAACCAGAAGCAATAAAAAAATTAGTTGAAGGGATAAATAATGGTGAAAAAGAACAAGTATTAATGGGAGTAACAGGAAGTGGTAAAACATTTACTATGGCTAACATTATTGCTAGTGTAAATAAACCTACTTTAATCCTTGCACATAATAAAACTTTAGCAGGTCAATTATATGCAGAATTTAAAGAATTTTTTCCAGAAAATCATGTAGAATATTTTGTCTCATACTATGATTATTATCAACCAGAAGCTTATGTAGCTAAAACAGATACATATATTGAAAAAGATTCTTCAATAAATGATGAAATTGATGAATTAAGACATAGTGCAACTGCATCTTTATTGAATAATAAAGATGTAATAGTAATCGCCTCAGTTTCATGTATATATGGAATTGGTGAAGTAGAAGAATATCGTAATAAAATGTTAATTTTAAATAAAGGTCAAATAATAGATCGCGATAAAGTAATTGAACAATTAATAGATATGTTGTATGAAAGAAATAACATAGATTTAAAACGTGGTAGTTTTAGAGTAAAAGGCGATATTTTAGAAATAATTCCTGTAAGTCAACATGGTAAAGGATTAAAAATAGAATTCTTTGGAGATGAAATAGAAAGAATTACTGAATTTGATGCCGTAACAGGTGCAGTTTTACAAAGTAAAAAAAGCATAACAATATTTCCAGCAAGTCATTTTGTTACATCAGATGAAAAATTAAAATTAGCTGTTGTGAATATAAAGAAAGAATTAGAAGAACAATTAGCAAAATTTAAGAATGAAAATAAATTATTAGAATTCCAACGCTTAAACGAAAGAACAAATTATGATATGGAAATGCTTTTAGAAACAGGTTTTTGTAGAGGCGTAGAAAATTATTCAAGACATTTAGCATTAAAGGAACAAGGTGCAACTCCAACAACTTTAATGGATTTCTTTGGAGATGATTATTTATTAATAGTAGATGAATCACATGTTACATTGCCACAAGTAAGAGGAATGTATAATGGAGATCAAGCTAGAAAAAATGTATTAGTAGAATATGGATTTAGATTGCCAAGTGCAATGGATAATAGACCTTTAAGATTTGAAGAATTTGAAAATAAAATACATCAAGCAATATTTGTATCAGCAACTCCAGGTGATTATGAATATGAACATTGTAATAATGTTGTAGAACAAATTATTAGGCCAACCGGATTAATTGATCCATTGATAGATGTAAGAAAAACTAATAATCAAATAGATGATATTATTAATGAAATTAATGATAGAAAACAAAATAATGAAAGAGTTTTAATTACAACTTTAACTATAAGAATGGCAGAAGAATTAACAACATATTTGAAAAAATTAGATATCAAAGTTGCTTATTTACATAGTGAAGTAAAAACTTTAGAGAGATTAAAAATAATTCACGATTTAAGAGCAGGAGTATATGATGTTTTAGTAGGTATAAACTTATTAAGAGAAGGAATTGATATTCCTGAAGTTAGTTTAGTTGCAATCATGGATGCTGATAAACAAGGTTTCTTAAGAAGTAGTAGAAGTTTAATACAAACTATTGGTCGTGCTGCTAGAAACTCTTCAGGTAAAGTAATAATGTATGCTGATACAATAAGTGAAGCTATGGAAATGGCAATTAAAGAAACAAACAGAAGACGTGAAATTCAACAAAAATATAATGAGGAACATAATATAACACCAAAAACAATAAAGAAAGAGATAAGAGAAGTTATTTCAAATATTTCAGAAGAAAAAATAGAAAAATCAGAAAAATTAACTAAAGCAGATAAAATTAGTTTAATAAATCAAATAGAAGCAGAAATGAAGAATGCTGCTAAGAATCTTGACTTTGAAAGAGCTATGGAATTAAGAGATGCTTTATTTGAATTAAAAGGTGAAAAATGATTAGGTTCAAAAAAATTTATATAGAGATAACTAACTCTTGTAATAGAAATTGTAGTTTTTGTTCAAAAACAAATAGAATAAAGAAAGAAATGAATTTAGAAGAATTTAAACATGTAATAACGGAAATTAAATCTTTTACTGATTATGTATATCTTCATGTAAAAGGAGAACCTTTATTACATAGTAATTTTAAAGAAATAATTAATGTTTGTGAAGAAAATAATATTAATGTTAATATAACAACTAATGGAACTTTATTATATAAATATAAAGAATTTATTATTAATAAAAAATGTATTAGACAAATTAATATAAGTCTACATTCATATACGAATCTAAATGATTTAAAAATATTATTTGATACAATAGACTACATAAATAATAATAGTAATATATATATAGTATATAGATATTGGATATTAAAAGAAAATGAAAGTATAAAAGATAATATTTATATAAATTCATTAATAAATTATTATAAAATAAATAATGATATTAAAGAAAAAATATATAATGAATCTAATATAAAAATTAATGAAACTTTATTTATTAATAAGGGTTTAGAATTTATATGGCCTGAATTAAGTAATAATCTATATGTTGAGACTGGAAAATGTTATGGATTGAAAACACATATAGGAATATTAAGTGATGGTACAGTAGTTCCATGTTGTTTAGATGGTGAAGGAATAATAGCATTAGGTAATATATTTGAAAAATCATTAGAAGAAATACTTAACAGTAAAAGAAGTGTAGAAATAATTAATAGTTTTAATAATAATAAGAGAAATGAAGAATTATGTAAACACTGTAACTTTCTAAAAAACATTTAAAAATATTATAAATTATGTTATACTAAAAATAGGAGATGGATTATGAAAGTAGTAAGTATAGTAAAAGAAAAAACAAAGATAAATATATTATTTGATTGGCTTATCCATATGATAGGATATACTTTAATATTAATATTAGTATCATTGATATTTAAAAAAACTGTTCAAATTGATTCATCATGTTATGGTTTATGGGGATTAATAACAGCTATTATCATATATTTATTAAACAAAACAATTAAACCAATATTAATATGGTTAACATTACCAATAACAGGTATAACTATGGGATTATTTTATCCATTCGTAAATGTAATTATTTTAAATATAACAGATTTTATTATGGGAAATCACTTTAATATAAGTGGTATATTAATGTCTTTCATAGTGGCAATATTTATTTCAATAATGAATATATTAATGGATAGTTTAATTATAAAACCAATAATAAGAAAGGGTAGATAATATGAATCCAGTTTTATTAGATTTAGGTGTAATTAAAATATATTGGTATTCAATATGTATATTTTTAGCAATCTTAATAGGAGGTACTCTAGTATTAAGAGAAGCAAAAAAATATAATTATACAGAAGATTTTGTTTTAAACTTATTTTTTTGGGATATTATAGTTGCTTTTATAGGAGCTAGATTATATTATGTAGCATTTAACTGGGATTACTTCTCAGCAAATCTTATTGATATATTAAAAGTATGGGAAGGTGGACTTGCTATACATGGTGGTATATTATTTGGATTAATATTTACATTACTATATTCTAAAAAATATAAAGCAAAACCATTATGTGTGACTGATTTCATTGTAGTTGGATTATTATTAGGTCAAGCAATAGGCAGATGGGGAAATTTCTTTAATGGTGAGGCTCATGGTGCAATAACAACATTAGCAAATTTAAAGAATATGTTAATACCTAATTTTATTATAGAGGGAATGAATATTGGAGGAAATTACTATATTCCAACATTCTTATTTGAATCTATTTGGTGTTTTATTGGATTTATAATATTCTTAATAATTAGAAGAACAAAATATATTAAAGTAGGCCAACTAACTTCTTTATATTTTATATGGTATGGAGTAGGAAGATTTTTTGTTGAAGGCATGAGAACAGATAGTTTGATGTTAGCAAATTTCAGAATGGCACAAATAGTATCTGTTGTTATGGTAATAGTAGGAATAATTATGTTTATTATATTAGGTAAGGGATCTAAATTTGAAAACCAATATAGTAATACAAAAGTCGAAACAATAAAATTTTAATTAAAGAATAATAGTTATATTATTCTTTTTTAATTAATTAATATGTTATAATGAATTAGGTGATATTATGTATAAAAAAGTTGCAGTATTAGGTGGCGGAACTGGATTATCTGCCTTATTAAAAGGATTAAAATTATATCCTCTTGATATATCAGCAATAGTTTCAGTTTGCGATGATGGGGCTAGTACAGGTAAATTACGTGAAGAATTTAATATACCAGCAGTTGGTGATATAAGAAAGGTAATTGTTTCATTATCAGAAACTGAACCACTAGTAGAAGAACTATTAAATTATCGATTTAATACAAGTAGTGATTTAAATGGTCATGCTGTAGGTAATTTGCTTTTAACAGCATTAAAGAATATAACAGGTAATATGACAGATGGAATAACTGCCTTAAGTAAGGTATTAAATTTAAAAGGTAATGTTATACCACTAACAGAAGATAATGTAATATTAATGGGAAAAATGGAAGACAATACTATTGTTGAAGGGGAACATAATATTACAGAGATAGATAAAAAAATAAAAGATGTATATTATAAAGTAGAACCAAAAGTAACAGAAGAAGCTTTAAAAACAATAAGAGAAGCTGATTGTATTATATTTAGTATGGGTAGTTTATATACAAGTATTATTCCTAATTTATTATGTAGAGAAATGATAAAAGAAATAGATAAAAGCAATGCAAAAATAGTATATGTATGTAATATGATGACACAACCTGGAGAAACTGATGATTATAAAGTAAGTGATCATGTTAAAACAATAAATAAATATTTAGGTAAAAGAAAAATAGAATATGTAATTGCGAATATAGGCGAAATAAATAATGAAATAATAGAAAAATATGCAACATTAGAACAAAAAGATAAAGTAATATATGATAAAGAAAACTTAAAAAATATGAAAATAAAAACTATTGTAGATAATTTTGTTCATATAGATAATGAAATGATCAGACATGATAATATGAAACTATCTTTCTATATATTTTCTCTATTAACGCGAGGTTAATATGTCATTTACAAGTGTAGTTAAAAATGAAGTAAGTAAATTAAATATATTAGAAATAGAGAAAATAGCTGAATTATCTGCAATTATACATAATAGTGAAATTTCATTAGAACACATTAAAATTAGTACAGAAAATGCAAGTGTAGCAAGAAGAATATATTCTTTAATAAAAGAATTATTTAATGAGTATGCAAAAATTACTGTAAGAAAAGGTTATAACTATAATAAGAGTTTAATATATATATTAGAAATAAATAATCATGTCGAAAAAGTTTTAGATGGTTTAGCAATCAAAGATAATAATAATATCTTGGATATACCTAAAACTTATATAATAGATGATATGGATACAATGAGAGCATATATGCGAGGTTTATTCTTAATAAATGGAAGTATTAATGATCCTAAGAAATCTCGATATCATTTAGAATTTTTAGTAGATAATGAAGCTTATGCAAACTTTATGATGAATAATTTAAATGAGTTTTATTTAAATAGTAAGGTAATCAAAAGAGACAATAAGTATATGATATATATAAAAGAAGCAGAAAAAATAGGGGATTTTTTAAGAATAATAAATGCTACTTCAGCATTGTTATACTATGAAGATATAAGAATTTATCGTGACCATAAAAATATGACAAATAGACTTAATAATATGGAACAAGCCAATGTAGATAAGATAATTGAAACTGGTATGAAACAAGTAGAAGAGATAGAAAAAATAAAAAGTATTGGTGGTTTAGATTTACTTGATGAAAAGGTAAAAGAAGTAGCTATTTATAGATTAAAATATCCAGAAGTTTCTTTAGTAGAATTAAGTGAAATAATAACTATGGAAACGGGAAATAAAATTACTAAATCAGGATTATATCATAGACTTAAAAAAATATCTCAATTAGCCGAAAAAATTAAATAAAGCATTTATTTCATTTGATTTAAATGCTTTTTTTTTAAGTAAATATATAGTATAATGTACTTAGGTGATTTTATGAAAGTTATTTTTATAAGAGATTTAAAAGGTCAAGGGAAAAAAGATGAAATTAAAAATGTTAAAGATGGTTATGGTCAAAACTTTTTAATAAAGAATGGATATGCCGTTTTAGCAAATGAAAGTAATTTAAAACATCAAAACACTTTAAATTTAAAAAAACAAGAAGAAGAAAATATATTAATTGAAGAAACAAAAAAAGAAGCTAAAAGATTAGAAAATATAACATTAAAATTTAAAGTAAAAACTGGTGCTCAAGATAAAGTATTTGGCTCTGTAAGTTCAAAACAAATAGTAACTGAATTACTAAAAAAAGATATTAAGATAGATAAAAAACAAATATTAATAGATAATCAAATTACATCTTTAGGTGTACATGAAGTAAATATTGAACTTCATAAAAAAGTAATAGGTAAATTAAAAGTACAATTAATTAAAGAAAGCTAGGTGATATTATGGAATCAAAAACAATGCCACATAATATAGAAGCAGAACAATCTGTAATAGGATCAATGCTAATTTCTAAATATGCAGCTCAAAAAAGTTTAGAAAATTTAACAAGTGACTTATTTTATATGGATGCCCATGAAAAAATATTTTCAACAATAAGAGATTTAATGGATAATAATACTCCAATAGATATTACAACAGTAACTTCAGAATTAGATAAAAGGAAAATATTAAAAGAAATTGGTGGTGCTCAATACTTAGGTGAATTAATAAATTCAGTACCAAGTGCTACTAATGTAGATGAATATATTAAGATAGTTAATGAAAAAGCTGTATTAAGA
The DNA here is from genome assembly GCA_035399485.1 of Bacilli bacterium. GTDB lineage: Bacteria > Bacillota_I > Bacilli_A > RF39 > UBA660 > RGIG4266. The sequence continues at coordinate 28,197 of DAOPJC010000002.1, read as the reverse complement.
AGATTAATTAAAGAATCATCTGATATTGCTACTAATGCATATGAGTCATATGATAATATTAATGACATCTTAGATAATGCTGAAAAGAAAATATTAAATGTTGTTAAAACAAGAAAAGGTTCAGAATTTAGAACAATTCAAGATGTTTTATTCAAAACACAATCAGATTTAGAAAAATTAGCTCAAAATAAAGGAGCTTTAACAGGTTTATCTACAGGATTTTATGATATTGATAAATTAACATCTGGACTACATCCTAATGAATTAATAATAGTTGCAGCTCGTCCTGCTATGGGTAAAACTGCATTTGCTTTAAACTTAGTAGTAAATGCGGCCATGAATCAAGATAAGGCAGTAGCATTATTTAATATGGAAATGCCTGCTGAACAATTGGCAATACGTATGTTATCAAGCATAGGACAAATTAAACAAAATAAATTAAAAAATGGTTATTTAGAACATGATGATTGGAAAAGAATTAATGAAGCTATAAGTAGATTAGCAGATACTAAATTATTTATTGATGATACTGCTGGTATGACAATTGCAGAAATTAAAGCAAAATGTCGTCGCTTAGCAAGTCAAAAAGATGGTTTAGCTTTAATCGTAATAGATTATTTAACTTTAATTCAAGGTTCAGCTAAATATCAAGGAAATAGACAACAAGAAGTATCAGAAATATCAAGATCATTAAAAACATTGGCAATGGAATTAGGTGTTCCAGTAGTAGCTTTAGCTCAATTATCTCGTGGTGTTGAGGCAAGAGAAGATAAACGACCTATGTTAAGTGATTTAAGAGAATCTGGATCAATTGAACAAGATGCTGATATAGTAGCGTTCTTATATCGTGATGACTATTATACTAAATCAGCTACTGATACAAACCCTGTAAGTGAAAGTGAATTCATAGTGGCAAAACATCGTAATGGACCTACTAAGACAATTCCTTTAATATTCCAAAGGGATACAAGTACATTTGTTAATTGTGTAAATAATCAAGAAAAAGAATAAAAGAAGTAGAAAAGGTGGATAATGAAAAAAATAAGTATATATATACTTGTTCTTTTACTTAGTGCAGTGGTATTTGTTTTAGGTTTTCAAGAAAGAAAAACCATTGTACCAAACTACTATTATCAAGTATATTTAGATGATGAAGTTTTAGGTGTGATAAAATCTAAAAAAGAATTAGAAAAATATATCGATAAAGAAGGAGCTAGTATAAAAGAAAAATATAATGTTGATAAAGTATATGCTCCAAATGGTTTGGAGATAAAGAAAATTATCACTTATGATGAAAAAATAGATACAGTTAAAGAAGTATATAAGAAGTTAAAAAAATTAAAACCTTTTACAATAAGTGGATACCAATTTACTATTAAAGGTGAAAATAGTAAGAAAACAATATATACAACTTCTGAAACAATAATGCAAGATGCATTAGAAAATACAATTAAAACTTATGTTGGAAAAGAAGAATACAATTCATTTAAAAATGAAACACAAGAAGAAATAGTAACAACAGGTATAAAAATAGATGATATATATATAAATGAAACTATTATGGAGAAAAAAGTTAAAATTCCTGTAACAGAAGAAATATATATAGATTCTGATAATTTATCAAAGTATATATTATTTGGAACAACTAAAGAGAGTGAAAAATATATTGTTCAAAATGGAGATACAATTCAAAAAATAACTGAGAATAAAAAAATAGGTGTTGAAGCATTTTTGATATCAAATTCTGAACTAAACTCTGTTGACAATATTTTATATGCAGGACAAGTAGTTTCATTAGCAGTTCCAAAACCTGCTGTAACAGTTATTTCTGAATATACACAAGTTGAAGATAAAGAATCAGAATATAGTATTGAAGAAAAACAAGATTCTACAATGAATATTGGTGATGAAGAATTAATTCAAAAAGGTGAAAAAGGAATTGATCGTGTAAAGGCACGTATTGAAAGAACAAATGGTGAAATTACATATCTTAAAAATATTTCATCTTCAACATTAAAACCAGCAACTAATCAAATTGTTATGGTTGGTACAAGATATCAATCTAATGTAGGTGGCCGTTGGTGGGCATGGCCTACTCAACCTGGTTGGCGTATTAGTTCTGCGTATGGTTATCGTAATAGTCCAACTACAGGTACATATAGTCTACATCAAGCTATTGATATATATGTAGGATATGGCACACCAATATTTGCTGCAAATAATGGTACAGTATCAACAATTACTTATAGCCCAGCAAGAAAATATGGTGGAAATGGTTATGGTAATTACATTGTAATTAATCATAATAATGGTTATTATACTTTATATGCCCATATGTCAGGAGTGGCAAGAGGTATAAAAGTTGGTAGCACAGTTGGCCGTGGTCAAATAATAGGTTATATTGGTCAAACAGGTGACGCAACAGGTCCTCACGTTCATTACGAAACATGGATGGGCGCACCATGGGGAAATTCATCTTATCATTTTAATCCAATGAGATTATATTAAAATGAAATTTTGTGTTTTAGCAAGTGGTTCAAAAGGAAATTGTACTTATATCGAAATAGATAATCATAAATATCTAATAGATATAGGTATGAATTTCCTTTATGTTTCTAATAAATTAAAAGAAATAGAAGTAGATCCTAGTGAAATAGAAGGAATATTTATTACTCATATTCATGAAGATCATATAGCAGGATTAAAAAGATTTATAAAAGTGTATAACCCAATAGTGTATTTGACTCAAAAAATATATGATAATATTAATATAGAAATTAATAATTATCATTTTATTGAAGAAGATGAAATAATAAATGATAATTTAGTTGAAACAATAAAACTATCGCATGATACTCCTGAATGTAAAGGATATATATTTAATTATGAAAATACAAGTTTAGTATATATAACTGATACAGGTTATATAAACCAAAAATATTTTGAAAAATTATCTAATAGAACTGCTTATATCATTGAAAGTAATCACGATATAGATATGATAATGAATGGTAGTAGACCATATTATCTAAAAATGCGTGTAATTGGCGATGAAGGACATATATCAAATAAAGATTGTTTATATTATTTAACAAAATTTGTGGGAAATAATACTAAACAAATTGTTTTAGCCCATATAAGTCATGATAATAATGATCATGATCTTGCTCTAAATAATATAAAAGACAATATAAATGTTGAGAATGTTATAGTGGCAGAACAAAATGAAAGATTAGAGGTAATAGAACTATGCTCAAAATCATATGTGTAGGTAAAATAAAAGAAAAATATTTAGAAGACGCAATAAAAGAATATCAAAAGCGCTTAAGTAAATATACAAAATTAGAAATAATTTCATTACCTGATTATGATTATGAGAATGATTTATTAACTAAGGAAAAAGAGAAAGAATTAATATTAAAAAATATTAATTCAAAGGATTATATTATTACTCTTGAATTAGAAGGTAATATGATAACAAGTGAAGAATTTGCCAAAAAAATAGATAGTATATTTAATACTAATTCTAATATTACTTTTATAATTGGCGGTTCATATGGACTTGCTGATGAAATTAAACAAATGAGTAATTATCATTTATCATTTTCAAAAATGACATTTCCTCATCAATTATTTAGAGTAGTTTTGTTAGAACAAATATATAGAGCATTCAAAATAAATAAAAATGAAAGTTATCATAAATAATTGAATAAAATATTAAAATCATCTCACTATTAAATAGGAGATGATTTTTTTGAAACCAATTTATATAGTAATATTAGTGGGATTAGCTTATTTATATATAGGAAATATAAATAAGAAAGAAATTGTTATTCCTGATAATTCAATGCGATTTAGAATAGTTGCTAATAGTGATAGTAAGTATGATCAAAATATAAAACTAAAAGTAAAAAGTAATTTAGAAAACAGTTTAGGACAAATATTGCAAGATACAGAATCTGTATCTGAAACGGAACAAATATTAGAAAATAATATTGAATACTTAAATAATGTAGTAGAAGAAACTTTAGTTAAAGAAAAATATATAAAAGGATTTAAAGTAGAATTAGGATATAATTACTTCCCGGAAAAAGAGTATTATTGTGTTAAATATAGAGAAGGTAATTATAAATCATTAGTAGTCACATTAGGTGATGGTGCTGGAAAAAATTGGTGGTGTGTTTTATTTCCTCCATTATGTCTTATTGAAGCTGAAGAACAAACAGAATATGAATATCAATTTTTTGTAAAAGAGATGATAAAAAAATATTTTTAAACTCATATATGTTAATCCTATTTAATATATTATTGTAGGAGGAATAATGAAAATTTTAACAATAATATTAATAGGAATAAGTTTAAGTATGGATGCATTTTCACTTGCTATTCTTTATGGAAGTAAAAATATAAAAGAAAAAGATATTAAAAAACTATCATTAAGTGTAGGAATGTTTCATTTTTTTATGCCTATCCTAGGTTACATCTTGGGAAATATTATATTTAATATATTTGAAATAGATACGGATATAGTAATTTTTCTTATTCTTTCTATTATAGGTATAAATATGATATTAGATAGTAGGAGAAAAAAAGAAGTAAAGAATATATATAATATAGAAATAATAGCGTTTTCACTTGCGGTTAGCATTGATAGTTTTAGTATAGGTATAGGTTTAAATGCCATAACAAATAATTTATTTATACCACCATTAGTATTTTCTATAATTAGTTCTTTGTTTACATATTTAGGATTAAAATTAGGAAAAGTTATTAATAGTTTATTAGGGATGATTGCTAATATAATAGGCGGTATAATACTTATTCTATTAGGATTTTTTTATATTTTTTGATTTACACATTATTTGCCTTTTGTGAAAAAAAAATATATAATGATAATGGTGATAATATGATAGAAAATATGAACAAAATGTTAAAGAAAGCATATGAAGGCAAATATGCAGTACCACATTTTAATATTAATAATCTTGAATGGACTAGATATATCTTAGAAGAATGTGAAGAAATGCATAGTCCTGTAATAATTGGAGTTAGTGAAGGTGCTATAAAATATATGGGTGGATACCAAGTAGTTGCTTCATTAGTAAGAAATTTATGCAATGGTTTAAAAATTACTGTACCTGTTGCAATTCATTTAGACCATGGTAGTAGTGTTGAATCATGTAATGAGGCTTTAAAAGCAGGATTTACATCAGTTATGATTGATGCTTCAAAATATGAAGTTGCTGAAAATATAAATATTACTAAACAAGTTGTAAAACTTGCTAAAAAATATAAAGCTAGTGTGGAAGCTGAAATGGGGCATGTTGGTGGACAAGAAGATAATATGTCAGCTGATTTAATGTATGCAAAAGTAGAAGATTGTAAGCAAATGGTTGACAATGTTAAATTAGATGCTTTTGCTCCAGCACTAGGTAGTGTTCATGGATTATATAAAGGTGAACCAAATTTAGATTTTGATCGAATGAAACAAATTAGTGATATGACAAAAATGCCACTAGTATTACATGGCGGAACAGGAATTCCAGACGATAAAATTAAAAGAGCTATCGAGTGTGGAACTTGCAAGATTAATGTTAACACAGAACTTCAAATAGCTTGGAGAAATGGAATGGTTGAATTTTTAAATAATAATCAAAAAGCATATGATCCACGTAAAGTAATAGGTGGTGGAGAAACTTCTATGAAGACAGCTATTAAAAATAAAATATTATTATTCGGTTCTGAAAACAAAGCATAGTATGGGGGTGTAGTATGAAACAAATTAGAATTGAAGGAAATCATACGTTGCAAGGTACTATATCAATTAGTGGTGCTAAAAATAGTGCTGTAGCACTAGTTCCAGCTTCGCTTCTTTCAGATGAGGAAGTAACTATTGATAATGTTCCAAATATTTCAGATATTGATGCCTTAAATGATATATTAAAATATTTAGGTGCAAAAGTAACTAAAAAAGATAATACAATGATAATTGATTCTAGACCAATAAAAAATAAAGAAATACCAAAAGAAATATCAAGTAAATTAAGAGCTTCATATTATTTTATGTCTGCTTTATTAGGAAAATATAAAAAAGTTGAAATGTATTTTCCAGGTGGATGTTCTATAGGTGCAAGACCAATTGATCAAACATTAAAAGGATTTAGAGCACTAGGAGCTAAAATAATTGAAAAAGATAATAAATTTACTATAACAGCTAAAGTATTAAAAGGAGCTAACATATCTTTAGATATGCCAAGTGTAGGAGCAACTATCAATACAATGTTAGCAGCAGTAAAAGCAAAAGGTGTAACCGTAATTGAAAATGCCGCTAAGGAACCTGAAATAGTAAATGTTGCAACATTTTTAAATAATATGGGAGCTAAAATTAGAGGGGCTGGAACAAGTAAAATAACAATAACTGGAGTTGAAAAACTAGGTAAGGGATTTACTGAAGTTATACCAGATAGAATAGAAGCAGGAACTTATATTATATTAGGTGCCTTAGTAGGAAAAAAATTAAAAATAGATAATATTATTACTAAACATGTTGAAATGCTAATTTCTAAATTAGAAGAAATGGGTGTTGATATGGAAGTGAATGATGATTATATAATTATAAATGCTACTAAAGATATGAAACCAGTAAAAATAAAGACTCTTGGATATCCAGGTTTCCCTACTGATTTGCAACAACCAGTTACAGCTTTATTAACACAATGTTGTGGCGAATCACAATTAGAGGAAACAATTTATGAAAATAGATTTAAAAACATTCCTTATCTAAATACAATGGGTGCTTCTATCACAATAAATAATAATAATAAAATTGTAGTAGAAGGTAATACACAATTGCATGGTAGTAAAGTTGAAGCAACTGATTTACGAGCAGGAGCTTGTTTAGTACTAGCAGCTTTAAAAGCAGATGGTGAAACAATAATTACAAATGTAGAGTATATTTTAAGAGGATATGAAAATATAGTAGAAAAACTTACAAATGTAGGTGCTAAAATTTATATAGAAGAAATAAAATAAAGTAGAGTAAATCTACTTTTTTTTAGGAGGAATATGAAAAAAATATTATATATTTTACTAATATGTATATCAATAATAATTATATATATAAAAACAAAGGATAATAAAGTATATTATCTTGCTTTAGGTGATGAAATAACGATAGGAGTAGAAAACAATAATTTTACAGATGAAATTAAAAAATATTTAAAAAGTATTGACAAGTTTGAAAGAATTAATAAAGAGTTCATTAAAAACAATTATAGAACAACAGATCTAAATATATTAATAAATAATAATGAGAAAATTTTATATGAAAATAAAATGATTTCTATTAAAAACGCTATTATTAAGGCAGATTTAATAACTATATCAATTGGAATGAATGATTTTATTAACTATGTAGATAATCCAAAGATTCTATATAATAATATAATAAATTTAAAAAAAGATATGAGAGAATTACTTATAAATATAAGAAATATTAGTAAAGAAAAAATATATTTAATAGGTATATATAATCCTTATCCTAATAATAAAGAATTAGATAAGGTATTAAAAGAATTAAATAAACATTACAAAGATATAGCAAAAGAAAGTGATATCAATTATATAGATATATATAATAAAATAAATAATAAATTACCAAATAAATATGAATATAAATATATAAGTGATGAATTGATAAGAAATATAAAAAATGATATAATGAATACGGAGGTATAATATGGAAAATAAATTAGTTAGTAAAGTATTTTTATGGATGTTTATTGGATTATTAATAACATTTGTTACTGGTTATGTAGTATCTGGTAATGAAAATATGTTATATAATATTTTTACATCTGGGATACAAGTTTTTATCTATTTAATAGAAATAGTTATAGTAGTAGTATTAACAGCTCGCATTAACAAAATGCAACCATTAACTGCTAAAGTATTATTCTGTTTGTATTCATTTATGACAGGTTTAACATTTGCAGTATTATTTGCTTATTTTTCAGTAAATTCTATTATTTATGTATTTGTTCTAACTGCAGGCATATTTGGTATATTTGCATACGTAGGATCAAAAACAAAAATGGATTTATCAAAAATATCAACTATTCTATTTATGGGATTATTAGGTGTAATACTTGTTTCTATATTTAATATGTTCATTAAAAGTACAGGATTAGATATGGTGCTATCAATTCTATGTGTATGCTTATTTATGGGAATAACTGCTTATGATATGCAAAAAATTAAACGTTTACAAGAAGCTATGCAAGATGATGATAGAGTTGCTATAATAGGAGCATTCGAATTATACTTAGATTTTATTAATATATTTATAGAATTATTAAGATTATTTGGTAAAAGTAGAAAATAATATTGACATATTTAACATATTATTGTTATAATATAAAAGCAAAATTACTATGACAAGTATTGTCATGGCGGAAGGAGAATTAGAATGAAAAAAGATATTCATCCAAATTATGTTGATACAAAAGTAACTTGTGCTTGTGGAAACACTTTCACAGTAAAATCAAACAAAAATGAATTACACGTTGAAGTTTGTAATCAATGTCATCCATTTTTTACAGGTAAACAAGGTACTGCTACAAAAACAGGACGTGTAGAAAAATTCAATCGTAAATATGGATTAAATAAATAATATAGAAATATATTATTTTTTTTATGTATATAATAGTGGGAAATATTTTTAAGCCTACTATTTTTTTATTTCCCAAAATTATAATAATATTATCAATATATAAAAGTAATAAAATAGTGAGATATATTAAAATGTAAAATTAAGTGTATAATTTTATAAATTTGTATTTTACTAGATATTAACAAAATTACAGATGATATAATTAATATAGAAGGAGGTAGAAAGATTGAGCTAAATATATATAACTATAATATTAACTGAATATAAGACCTATATATAGGCATATAATTTCTTAAATATGATAATTATATTAAACTGGGTTTATTATATTTTAAAAATTATTAAGTTAATAGAAATTGATAATATGAAAAGATATGAAAAATATTTACATTCGACTTCATGTAAACGTGTTTGATATTTTGATAGTTATATAAGAAATTGTTATATGTAAGAATAAGAGACTATATAAGTGCATTCTTAATAATTTAAAAATTAATTAAATTTGAATTCCAAATAATTGAGAGTAGATATATGAGAAAAAGGGAAAAGTAGATAATTTAATTAATTTAATAAAAGTGATAATTTTAATATTCGCGCGCAATTAATATTATTACCTAAAAAATTAAATATTTACGGTTGTAAATTAAATATTTAATAAGGGTTGGCTATATAAAAAATGTCGATATTTATCGTTTTACTTTAATTTACTCTATAAATTATAAATGCTATAATATATATAGAATTATGGAGGTAATTATGAAAATAGTACTCGCCAACGATCATCGTGGTGTAAAAAAGAAAACAAAAATAAAAGATTATTTAAAAAAAAGAGGATACGAAGTATTAGATTTGGGTACTAATAATACAATTATTGTTAATTATCCAGAATATGCTTTTAAAGCAGCCAAAATGGTTCAAAATAAAAATGCTGATTTAGCAATTTTAATATGTGGTACCGGGATAGGTATGTCTATCGCAGCTAATAAAGTAAAAGGGATTAGATGTGCTAAGATAGATAATGTTAAAGAAGCTAAATTAGCAAAAGAACACAATAACGCTAATGCAATCTCTATCTCTTCCGAATTAAGTATATTTTTAATAAAAGATATGCTTGAAGCTTTCCTAAATGCTGAGCCAAACACATTGGAAAGATATAAAATTAGAAATGATATGTTAGATAACTATCATGAGGATTCTAAAAATGACAATTAAGGCTATATTATATATTTTAACAGTTCCACTTATAATATATAGTATGGACGGAATAAATTATGAAAAATTTATTAAGGCAAATAAGGTATTGCAAGCAAGGATTTTCTTCTTCGTCGTTGCTATCGCATTATCATATTTAACTGTTAATTTTTTCTATGATTTTTTTCTTAATTCACAAATAGTAGTATAAGTAAAATTAATGGGGTGATTAATTTGAAAAAAGTACTACTTTTTTCTTTGCTAATAATATTGATTCCTATATTAATAGTAAATATATTTATTAAAAATGAAGAAATAAAATTTGAGTATAGTGAAAATATGAATGTTAGAGTTAAAAGATCTAACGGTAATATTGATAAAGTGCCATTAGAAGATTATGTAGTAGGTGTTCTTGCAGGAGAAATGCCTACTTCTTTTCATATTGAAGCATTAAAAGCTCAAGCAGTAGCCGCAAGAACTTATGTTATGAAAAAAATGGAATATAATATAAATAATGATTATGATGTTGTAGATACAGTTATGAATCAAGTATATTTAGATAATAATTATTTAAAAGACACTTGGAAAGATGAATATGTAAATAAAATTAATATATTAAAAAAAGCTGTATTAGAAACATATAGTGAATATATTACATATAATGATGAAATAATAGAAGCATTATATTTTTTTACCTCAACAGGAAAGACAGAAAACTGTAAAGAAATATTTGAAAGTGATTTGCCTTATTTAAAAAGTGTAGACTCTACATGGGATAATATTTCTCCAGTATATCAAGAAAGTAAATATTTTACTTTAAATGAATTTTATCAAAAATTAAAAATGGAATACAATTCTAAAGTTGAAGTTACATATTTAAATAAAACTTCAACAGGTCGAATTAAAAATTTAAAAATTAATAACATAATTAAAAATGCTAGTGAAATTACTACTAATTTAGGATTAAGATCTACATATTTTAATATTTCCCAAATAAATAATATTATTAAAATAGATACAAAAGGTTATGGTCATGGAGTTGGAATGAGTCAATATGGTGCTGAAGCAATGGGTAAAATAGGTTATTCATATGATCAAATTATTAAATATTATTATCAAGGTGTAGAAATTAAAAAAATTGTATAAAATTTAATTTAATGTGCACAATTAAAATAGAGGTGATAATATGAAAAAGTTTAGATTAACAAAAACAAGTAAATATTTATTATGTGGAGTTGCAATGATAGGTTTAATATCTTCATTAAGTTTGGTTAATTTATCATTTGATAAAGGTAAAGAAAATATTGATATTGATCAGGAATATGTTAGTAAGATTGTAATTAATGATGAAATACCAGTAGTTAATACCGAATCAATAATAATAAAGCCATACTTAGATACCAATGTAAAAATAGTAAAAAATTTCTATAATTATCAAGGTACAGATGAAGAACAACAAAACTCAATAATATATTATGAATCAACTTACATGCCTAATTATGCCGTAGCGTATGGTGGAGCTAAAAATTTTGAAGTAATTTCTGTTCTAGATGGCACAGTATTAAGTATAAAAAAAGATGATTTACTTGGAAATGTAGTAGAGATAAAACATGATAATGAATTAATTAGTGTTTATCAAAGTTTAGCTGATATTACAGTAAAAGAAAATCAAGTTGTTAAACAAGGTGATGTAATTGGTAAAGCAGGTACATCTAATATAAATAAAGATTTAAATGAGCATTTACTATTTGAAATGTTATATAAAGGTCAAATTGTTAATCCTGAAGAATACTATAATAAAAATATAAGTGAATTATAAAGAATAAATAAAAGTAGAATTTATATAATTAATTAAGGGGTGTTATATGAATTCTACTATTTTTAATAGAATATCAAAAGAAGTAGATTATATGATAGATTCACAAAAAACAATAAGAGAAATAGCTAAGAAATTTAATGTGTCTAAAAGTACAGTCCATAAAGACTTACATCAACGATTAAAAGGAATTGATGAAGAAAAATATAGGAAAATTGAAAAAATTTTGAAACATCATATTAACGTTAGACATATAAGAGGTGGCGAATCTACAAAACTTAGATATTTAAATATAAAATAAGGTGATGAAATGTTTTCAAAAGATATAGGAATAGATTTAGGAACAGCAAATGTACTAATATATGTAAAAGGTCAAGGAATAGTATTAGATGAACCAAGTGTTGTCGCAATAGAAGCAGAAACAAAAAAAGTATTAGCTGTAGGTAAAGAAGCTAAAGAAATGTTAGGCAGAACTCCATTTAAAGTTTCAGCAATTAAACCAATGAAAGATGGAGTAATTGCAGATTTTGAAGTAACAGAAACAATGTTAGAAGAATTTCTAAAAAAAATAAATGGTAAGAATCCTTTTTCTAAACCAAGAATTTTAATATGTTGTCCTTCAAATATAACTCAAGTTGAGAAGAATGCTATTAAGGAAGCTGCTGAAAAAATAGGAGCTAAAAAAGTTTTTATTGAAGAGGAACCAAAAGTAGCTGCTGTAGGAGCAGGTCTTGATATATCTAAACCAACAGGAAGTATGATAATAGATATTGGTGGTGGAACAACTGATATAGCTGTATTATCACTAGGTGGAATAGTTAATAGTGCTTCAATCAAAGTGGCTGGTAATACTTTTGATCAAGAAATAATTAAATATATTAAGAATAAATATAAATTATTAATTGGTGAAAGAAGTGCTGAAGATATTAAAATTAAAATAGGTACAGTATATAATAAAAAGAAAAAAGAAGCTATGAAAGTTAGAGGTCGAAACATAGTAACAGGTTTACCTGATACTATAGAAATTACTTCTGATGAAGTAGAAGAAGCATTAAAAGATTCAGTAAAAAATATAATACATAATGCTAAATTGGTATTAGAACAAACTTCACCAGAATTATCTGCCGATATCATAAATAAAGGAATAATTATGACAGGTGGAGGAGCATTAATGGAAGGTCTAGATAAAATTATAGAAAAAGAATTACAAATACCAGTTTATGTCGCAAGTAATCCACTAACATGTGTTGCTGAAGGTACAGGAATAATGCTAGATAATATACACTTAATTGATTAATTAAGTGTTTTTTTATGTTATACTTATTACAGGTGGTTATATGAATTTAGAAATTGAAAAACTTGATCATCAAGGAAGAGGAATTGCTCATATAAATGATAAAATAGTATTTATAGAAAATGCCTTACCTGGTGAAATAGTTGATATCTTAATAACAAAACAAAATAAAAAGATAGCAGAAGCTATAGTTAAAAAATATATCAAGAAAAGTGATAAAAGAATAGAGAGTGTTTGTCCATATTATAAAGAATGTGGTGGATGTAATTTATTACATATGTCATATAAAGATCAATTAGAATATAAGCAAAATAAAGTAATTGATATAATGAAAAGATTTGCTTTATTAGAAGAAGGTAAAGTAAAAAAAATAGTTGAAAGTCCTAATCAATTTAATTATCGCAATAAAGTAACATTTAAATATAATGGTAAAGTAGGATATTATAAAAGAAACACTAATGATATAGTTAATATTAATTATTGCCATTTATTAAATGAATCTTTAAATAAAGAAATAGAAAATATTAATAACATAAGAACAAGAAATAGAATTAAAGAAATAGTAGTAAGAGATATTAATGAATCTGATAAGCAAATCACTTTTGATTTACAAAAATATACAGAAAATATTACATATCCATCGTTAAAAATTAATTATACAGTAGATAATAGATTAATAAAACCAATAGATAAAAGTAAGATAATCGGAAAGATATGCAATAAAGAGTTTGAAGTTAGTCCAACTGCTTTTTTCCAAGTAAATACGCAACAAGTTACCAATTTATATAATAAAATAACAGAATATGTAAAGAAAAATGTTAATCCAACAGTATTAGATTTATATTGTGGTACCGGAACAATAGGAATATGTGTAAGCGATTATGCTAAGAAAATATTAGGTATAGAAATTAATAAAATGGCAATCATTGATGCTAAAAATAACGCTAAAATAAATAATGTTAACAATATAGATTTTATTGCTGGAGATACAAAAACAATATTAAAGAATAAAGACTATAAAACAGATATAATTATATTAGATCCACCACGAGCAGGATTAGATAAAGAAGTAATTGAAGATATTAAAAGATTTAATGCTAAAGAAATTATATATGTATCATGTGATCCAATAACATTAGCACGTGACATTAAATTATTATCTGATTTATATGATGTTAAAGAAGTAACACCATTTGATATGTTTCCAAATACATATCATGTTGAATGTGTTTGTGTTATGAAACTACGCTAACCCTTTAAAAGATAATTTTGATTTTTTTTGAAGAAGATAATAATTAATAATTAGAAAGGGGTAGTAATAATGTGTAAATATATAAAAGTAATGTTTAATACGAAAGGTGTAAATTATGAATATAAAATATATGATATTAATATTGCAAAAATATGGAATCCAAGTGCTAAAAGCGGGAAAGATTTTGGAGGATTTAACTTTAGTACAGAAGATAAAATAATAAGATGGTTACATAGGGGCAATATTTTATATGATGTAATAATTCCAGATGGGGCTGAAGTTGTTGATTGCGTTAAATCTTCAACTCCGCATGGAGTATTTAGGAGTAATAAAATTATTGTTACTAATCCAAGATTAATAACTGATGAAATTGCATTGGAGTTCTATAAAAAATCAACTATACCTGAAAAAGCATATTATAAAACATTAGCTGCAGTATCTTTAATGAATTATAAGAATACAGCATTAGAAATATTTAAAGATAAAATTAATAAGGATACTATAGATATTGCTTTAGAAGAGTGGAATGATTTTATGAATAACGGTGGAGATAGTAATAGATTAAATTCAAATGAAACAGTAGAATTGATTGGTAAAATGCTGAATAACTATAAATGTTAAAACTAATAAATGATATAAACATAATATAAAGTGTACTATACGACAATGTATGCTATGACATATTCAGTAATGCCCAGACGTATCAAAGGTATGTATTCATAATATACATATAAGGCATATCGAGTGTATTTCATTATTAGAAAATAAATGTTTTATGGAGGTAAATAGATGATAAGTGAAGAAAATATGATAGAATCAAGATGTGGCATTTGTTGCAGTACATGTGAATTTAAAGACAGATGTAATGGATGTACTAAAATAAATAAACCATTTTGGGCAGATTCATGTCCAGTAAAGAAATGTTGCGAAGATAAAAATATTAAATGTTGTGGAGAATGCAATGATTTTCCATGTGAATTATTAAAAGCTTTTGCTTATGATAAAGAACAAGGTGATAATGGTTTAAGAATAGAAACTTGCAAAAAGTGGTGTAATTTAAAGTAGAAAAGAGAAGATAAAATGGCAAAAAAGAATGCAGTAAAGAATATAAAGAGTACAAAAAAGAAAAATAGTAAAAAGAAAAATTCAATAATGAATTCATGGAGAGGAATTATCGTAATAGTATGTTTGATTTTAACAATTATTGGTTGTGGAATATGGCAAGCTATTACAATTCAATCTTTGAAAAAAACTGTAAAAGATCAAACTAATCAAATTAATGACATTTCAGAAAAAATTGGATTAGATGAAATTAGTATAGCTGAATTGAATCCTTCAATTGATGATGAAGCAAAAGAATACTTAAAGAAATGTGATGATGATCATTATAATGTTATGTATATTGGAAATTCAATTACAAGACATGACTATAATAACAACTGGTGGAGTAATGATCGTGGAATGGCTGCTTCTACATTAGAAAAAGATTATGTTAGTTTAGTGACATCAGCAATAGGAGAAAAACAAAAACTTCCAGTTAATAAGTATTCATACAATTATGCAACATGGGAAGTACAATCACATGATCGTGCGGAAATGCTTCCACTTATAAAATCATATTTAAACTTTAAATTAGATTTAGTAGTTATTCAATTAGGCGAAAATGTAAGTAATATTGATACATTTGAAAGTGATTTAGAAGAATTAATTGAATATGTTAAAAAGTATGCCCCAAATGCTCAAGTTGTGGCAGTAGGAGATTTCTGGGTAAAAGAAGCAAGAGAGAACATTAAGAAAAAAGTTACTACTAAATTAAATATACCATATGCAGATTTATCTCCAATATGGAATAAAAAAGAATATGAAGCAGGTTTAGGAACAACAATAATTGGTAAAGATGGTACATCTCATAAAATAGATCATAGTGGAGTAGCAATTCATCCTGGTGATAAAGGCATGGAATATATTGCTAATAAAGTTATAGAACTAATTAAATTTTAAAATAATATATTAATTAATACTATATAAATAGAGTATTTAGGGGTGAAATATGAATGATAATGCATTAATGAAATTTGTAAAAAATGAGTGGAAGGAATTAGTTTTAATAATTTTATTTTACTCAATTAATTTTGGATTATGGGAAATAATAGCTCCAATCGTTTCAAAAGAATGGGCTTCACTTATTGTTTATGTAATTTTATTTATATTAGTTATAATCATATTTAAGAAAGAATTAGTAAATGAATGGAAAGAATTAAAAAGTAAACAATTTAAAAATAGAAAATTTTGGCTAAATATATTAATATTTCTTATATTAGATTTATTTCTTTCAGGATTATTAATATATTTAACAAGTAAACTAAAATTAGATATATTACCTCAAAATAATAGTACAGTAAAAGAACAAATGATAGCTGTACCAATTATTTTAACAATTATTCAAGGCTGTATATTTGCCCCAGTAATAGAAGAAATGACTTTTCGCTTCTCTATAATAAATAAGAGAGATAATAAAATTAATTTAGTTATTGCTTTTATTATTTCTATAGTTTTATTTGATTGTATTCATATAGTTAGAATAGAAGAATTCTTTTATTATTTACTACCATCGTTAATTCTAACATCCTTTTATGTAAAATATAAAAATGTATTTGCATCGATAATACTTCATTCAATAATCAATATAGTTGGTTATATTGCTTTAATAATAGGATTACTTTAAGTAGGTGAATTTATGTTAGAAAAACTTAATAAAATAATGGATGAACTAAATCATATAGAATATGGTTTTAAAGACTCTAATAATTATAATATGATTGATAATATGGATACTTGGCAAGATAATTTTAATAAACATTATCATTTGTTATCTCCAGAAGAGTTATTACAAAAAAAATGTGGTGTTTGTTGGGATCAAGTCGAATTAGAAAGATATTTACTAAATAAAGAAAATATAGATTGTGATTCGTATTTAATAAGTAAAGGTAATAATGATAGTTTTCAAACGCATACCTTTGTTGTTGCAAAAGATTTGAATAAATACTATTGGTTAGAGCATTCATGGGAAAAATATAAAGGTATTTATGAATATAATTCAATAAATGAACTATTACAAGACGTAAAAGTTAAATTTTTAGATAATGGCAATAATGACATTAATATTTATAAATATAATAAACCTAGTTATAATATAAATAGTAAACAGTTTTTAAAATATATAGAAACACAAGATTTGATTAAGATTGATTAATCAAATTTTTTTTAATATGTTATAATAAATAATTAATGAGGTGGATTATGGAAGAATTAGAAAGTAAATATATAGATTTAATATTAAATAGATGCTTAAATTTCGAACAAGCGAAATCCTTAATGATTAATTGTGATTTTAAAGAACATATAACCTTTGCTGAAAAAGTCAAAAAAAGAGCTAATGAAATGGGTATATATGATGTATGTATAAATGTGGCAGATTTAGATGAAATTCATGATTATTTAAAAAACACAAAATTAGAAGACATAAAACCTAATTACTTAACAGACAGAACAAATTGGAACGATTATGCAAAAAAAGGAGCATCATTATTGTTCTTAAATTCTACTGTTCCAGGATTAATGAATGATATTGAAGAAGAAAAAATGCAAAGATTAGTAGAAGAAAGACAAAAGACAACAGAATATTATCGCGGAAATGTAAGAAAATATACATTCCCTTGGTGTATAGTTGCACTTCCTAATGAAAGATGGGCTAAACAAATCTTCAAAGATGATAAAAATGCTTATGAAAAATTATATTTGAGTATTATGAAAATGTGTATGGTTGATAAAAATGATCCAATAAAAGCATGGCAAGAACATATAAATATGAATAATTATTATAAAAATCTTCTTAATAGTTTAAATATTAAAACAATGCATTATAAAAATTCTTTAGGAACAGATTTAGAAGTAGCACTTCCAAAAGATTATGTATGGTTAAATTTAGATAAAAAAGATGCTAAAGGAAACCAAATGATTGCTAATATGCCTTCATATGAAATATTTACTGCACCAGATTATCGAAAAATAAATGGTATTGTATATTCCAGTAGACCTTTATATTACAATGATACATTGATAAATGATTTTTATTTAAAAATTATTGATGGGCAAATTGTATCATGTTATGCAAAAGAAGGACAAAAAACATTAGAAACATTGATATACAAAAATGAAGGAGCACAATATTTAGGTGAAATAGCTTTAGTTCCTTATAATTCATCAATATCAAATACTAATTTAGTTTTTAATGAGACATTATTTGATGAGAATGCATCATGTCATTTTGCAATTGGTGCAGCCTCACCAGTAGGTATTAAAAATGGTAGAAATTTAAGTCAAGTTGAATTAAAAGAAAATGGCTTAAATTCTTCAAATGTACATGTTGATTTTATGGTGGGTACCAAAGATTTAGAAATAGAAGCAACAACAGATAAAGGTAAAATATTAATATTTAAAAATGGTAATTTTAATATATAAAAATATATAAAAGTTTGATATAATATAAGAAGAATAGGAGAGTGCATATGAAAAAAGCAGGACTAAATATGGAAAAAAATAACGATCTTTTACTTTTTATATTTATAGCAGTAATAATATTAATTTTTATTTTTGGTTTAAAACCAATATATAAAACATTTGATAAATTAAAGAGTGGTACTTTATTTGAAAAAACAAAAAAAGTAGAAACTAAACCGGTAGAAGAAGAAAAATATGTTATATTAAAACCTTCAGGTACAAATAAATTAACATGTAAGAGTGTGGTATCTGATAATGGCGGGGATAAAACAATTTATGCATATTTATATTATACAGATAATAAATTAAAAAGTATTAAAGAAGATATATCATATTCAAGTATAACAGATGAATATAGTAATTATATTTTAGCTGAACAAAGCAAATATAAACAAAGAAAAACTTCAAACTTAACTAATAAAGGATATAGTATAGAAGTAAATTTAGATGGAACAACTTCATTAAAAATATCAGAAGTATTTCTTTTAGTTAATGCAGATTTAAAAGATATGAAATTGGGGAAAGATGATAAATTAGATGTTATTGGTGAATATAATGATGATATATATGAATTATCAAATAAATATGTAAGTAATAACTATAGTTGTCAATGGTGATTAAATGAACGAAAATGATTTAATAAAAGATAATAGTCAAGAAGAATTAATAGATATTAATTCTATGCTTGATATACCTATAACACCAATGCCAGAAGTTTCTGTAAACAATGTAGAAAATAGTCTAACACCAGATTTGATAATGGATATGTCACCAGTAGAAAATGAGGTTAAGCCATTACCTGATGTATCAATAACTCCTGATTTACCACCAGAAACAAATACGTCAAATATAGTAACAAGTGGTACTGCAACAGAAGAAGATATATTAAAAGAATCAAATAAAGAAAAAGTAGAAGTATTAGATGAATATGAAATAAAACAAGAAATAGTAAATGAAGATAAGAAATATAAAAAGAATTTTATATTTATAGCTATAGTAGTAATATTAATAGTTGCATTTATTATTCTATTACCATTAATAACAAAAAAAATAGGACTTTAATAGCCCTATTTTTGTATGGATAAATCAATAATTAAATCCATATTGTCATCTTTAGCAATTACATTCTTATGAGTTTCACCACATTTTAAACATTTATATATTATTTTGTATGTGTCTTTAAATTTTTCTATTCCAATAGGTTTTAATAATCCTTGACAATCATTTAATCTATCGCCAGGTAAAATATCTACATGTTTAGAATATAAACAATTTGGGCAATGATCTCTTGAAGAATAATGTAATTTATCAACATCATGACCACAATTTTCACATACGAAATTTTCATCTTTAACTGTAAAATTTTTCAAACTCATCACCAAATTAATTATAACATATATGTTTGAAATAAAAAAGTTATATGTTATAATAAAATACAGTGAAAGATATTATAAATAAAGATGTTTTTACAAATATACTATTTAGGATGTGATAAAAATGGATTGTAAATTAATGATTAATGATTTTGAAGGTCCAATGGATTTATTACTTCATTTAATAAAAAAATCAGATATAGATATATATGATATAAATATTGAAGATGTTACTAAACAATATTTAGATTTTATTAATGAAATGGAAGAATTGAATTTAAATATTGCTAGTGAATATTTAGTTATGGCTGCAGAATTAATGGAAATTAAATCATATTATTTATTACCTAAAAAAGAATTAGACACTGAAGATGAATATGAAGAAGATCCAAGAGAACAATTAATAAATAGATTATTAGAATATGAAAAATATAAAAATATTACAAGTTCATTGAAAGAGTATGAACAAGAAAGATTAGAAATTCATTCAAAAGAACCATATGATTTAAGTGATTATATTGAAAAACCAACAAAATTGGATGAAAGTTTTTCTATGGATGATCTAATAAAAGCATTTAATAGTATGTTAAGTAGAAAAGAATTAGATAAGCCATTAAATACTAAAATTACAACAAAAGAGTATTCTGTTACCATAAGAAGTAAAGAAATAAAAGATATATTAAAAAAACAAAAGAAAATAGAATTTAAAGAATTATTTAATATAAGAACTAAGGAATATGTAGTTGTAACATTTTTATCAGTATTAAATATGGCAAGAAAACAAGAATTATTAATTAAACAAGATAAAAACTTTGATAGTATTTTTCTTGAAGAAATGGAAGGTATTTAATGGAAGGCGTATTAGAGGGTATATTATTTGTAGTAGGTAATGAAGGTATTGATAAAGATAGATTAATTGATTTACTACATATAAGTGAACAAGATTTAACTAAATATATAGATAATTTAAAAGATATATATAAAGATGAAAAACATGGTTTAAATATAGAATATTATGCTAATAAATATAAATTAGTAACAAAAAAAGAACATAAAGAATATTATGAAAAATTAGTAGAAGTAGAAAAAAATGATGAATTAAGTCAATCTGCATTAGAAACACTTGCAGTAGTTGCTTATAATTCTCCAGTAACAAGAAGCTATGTAGATGATATTAGGGGTGTAGATAGTTCATATCAAATGAGAAAACTATTATATAGAAATTTAATTAAAGAGGTAGGAAGAGCAGAATTACCTGGTAGACCTATATTATATTCAGTAACAGACGAATTTTTAGATTACTTAGGAATATCTTCATTAGAACAATTACCAGAATTAGAAGAAGTAGAAATATCAGAAGAAAAAGTAACTGATTTATATAATTCTAAATATAAAGAAAATTAATTATATCATATTTAAAATTAATTATAGATGTGATATAATTATTCATATGCCGGTATGATGGAATTGGTAGTCATGCTTGACTCAAAATCAAGTGGGTTTTGCCCGTGTCGGTTCGAGTCCGACTACCGGTACCAATTTATATTTTTTTTCAAAAAGACTTGTAAAAAATTATATTTATTGGTAAAATATAGCAGTAATGCATAAATGGCGTGATTGGTGAAGTGGTTAACACGGTAGATTGTGGTTCTATTATGCGTGGGTTCGATTCCCACATCGCGCCCCATTAAAAAACAACAGGATTTATTCCTGTTTTTTTTGACTAATAAAATACAAGATGATATAATAACACCTAATTAAAAGGAGTATATATATGAAATATGATGTTAAAGATAAAGGATATAAGGCAGAGTTTTATTTTGAAGATGCGGTTTGCCATATATTTAAATCACGTCGTTATGCAATAGGAATTAAAATTTTCGGATTAAATGAAGCAAATATTGAAAATATAAATATAATAGATATATTAAGATGCGTTGAATCATATTCACTAAAAAATGATAGAGAAAAATCTATATTTGATTACTATCTTAATCGAGAATTAATAAAACCATTGAGTATTAATATAGAACTAGAAAATCTGAAAATAGATGAAAAAGATATTAAATATATAAAAAATGGTTTTACTGCCTTGAGAAGATTAGTTACATATAATTGCAGATTTGATAAAAATTGTAATATCGGATTATTAAATTGCAATTTTTCAGATGAAAAGTCCAATATATATAGTCTTGATATATTAAATAATTTTTGTGGAGATTTTATAGTATTAGAAGATAGTAATATAGAAAATGAAAATATTAATTTTTTACACTTAAATTGTGTTTCAATGGAACTAAGAAACATTGAAATTGACTATGAAAAATTCTTTTTGACTACAGATGCTCCTAATTTAAAAGAATTAATAATTAACAAAAAGTATATTACTAGAGATATAAAAGAACCAGAATTGAGTGAAATAAAAAGAAAAATCAATTATTTACATGATAAAGATTTTCTTTTTATTAGTGGATTTTATAATTTAGAAAAAATAAATATTAATGGCCAAGTCAGCAACTATGATTCATTTGAAAAATTAGATAGATTAAAAAAAATTGAGAACATTTACATCGGTGATATTAGTATGGAAGCTTGCCACAAATTAGTATTACAAAATATTAGACAAGATTTTCTTGAAAAAATCTATGTAGAGAAATTAACAAAAGTAGAGTGGTATAATAAGATAGTAAATGATTGTGAAGAAAAAACAAAACAAGAATTAATAGAACTATCAAAAAAATTGAGCAGTGAAAAGAAATTTATAGGTAGATATACATTAACACCAAATATAAGCATTGATAGAGATATAAATAATGTTAAAAATGAAGATGAATCAAGAATTAAGTTAGTTCAAATACAAGAAACATCACCATTTGATGATGATAATTTATGTAAAGATTCATTTAAATATTATACTTTGAGCAAAAAAATAAAACTTTAATAAGTTTTATTTTCTTTTTATTAATATTTTATTTTTTTCTAATCGATCGCTAATCTTTTTTTCAATATCATCATTATAAGTATTCAATAATTTGTTTTGTACATTA
Source organism: Bacilli bacterium (assembly GCA_035399485.1). Taxonomy (GTDB): domain Bacteria; phylum Bacillota_I; class Bacilli_A; order RF39; family UBA660; genus RGIG4266. Next base: position 4,993 of record DAOPJC010000002.1, on the reverse strand, counting down.
GGATTTAATAAAATATAATTATCAGGTTTAAGTGAATAAGCTATTAAGAATTCTTTGTCTGTTTTAGAGTATTTATCAAACATAATATTTTTACCTGTACGCACTTTATCTTTACTTTCACCATATGGTGTAATAATTCCTTTTATTCTATAATCAGATAATTCACCATTAGATAGATTAATTAAATTTCCATTTAAAAAATCTTTTTTATTGAAATCTTCAGAAGTATTAATAATCTTATCATCATCATAATAAAAGCATATGATATATCGTTTCATATTTTCTTTATTACAACCTTCAAAACTTGCATATTTATATGCTGCCGTAAAACTTGATGTCAAAGAAATCCATGGACTTCTTTTGGCTTTACTTACTAGTGAACCACTTACGTGTCCAAAAATAAAACTAAGCATAGTTTCTTTATTTTTATCATTGTAACAAAGTTGATAATTAATTTCTGTCATTTTTTTATTTTTCGCCTTTTTTAAATCTTTATAAGAACGATACAAAGTAGAATTTATTTTTCCAGTTCTTCTAAATTCTTCTAAATCTTCCGCAATTAAAGCCCTATATAATATCATAATTACACCTCTTAAATAATTGTGTTATATATTATATCTTTTTTATGTTAAAGTCAATTCTATGATATAATAATTTATATAAAGAATGAGGTAATTAAATGAAAAAGAATTTAAATGTATTAAGAATAGTAGAATTAATATTAGCTTTTATTGGCTTAATTTCAATAATAATATCTATGTTTCAAGATGGAAATAATATTTTTTTAATAATTGGTTTATGTTGTGTCAATATAAATGCTATACTCTTATTGATATCAAATTTAAAGAAAAAAAAGTAATGTTAGGTATCCGGGACAAATTGCCTATTTTAAATGGTAGATATCCGGGACATTTAAATGTTATTATTTTTATGTCAGAGGAGGTATATTATGAATTTTAGTGACAAATTAATACAATTAAGAAAACAAGAAGGTTTATCACAAGAAGAATTAGGTTATAAAGTCAATGTAGCAAGACAAACAATATCAAAATGGGAAACTGGTGAAACTACTCCAGAATTAGGTAAATTAAAAGAATTATCTAAATTATTTAACGTAAGTGTTGATGATTTAATAGGAAATGATAATTATGTAAGTATTAATAATAAAAAGCAATATTATGAATATATAAGTAAAACAAAAATAGGAAATCTTCCATTAGTTCATATTAATATTGGATATAATTTAAGAAATTTGAGAAAGGCAAAAGGAGTATTTGCCTTAGGAAATTATGCTAAAGGAATATTTGCTTTAGGAGGAATTTCATTAGGAATATTTGCTTTAGGTGGTATTTCATTAGGTTTATTTGCAACAGGTGGTTTAGCATTAGCATTATTACTAGCAATAGGTGGTATTTCAATTGGTACAATTGCAATAGGTGGTGTAGCACTTGGAATATTTGCAATAGGAGGAGTTGCTGTAGGAATATACTCCATAGGTGGAATTGCTGTAGCACGAGATATTGCGGCAGGGGGTATATCAGGAGGTCATATTGCCTTAGGTTATAATCCTAATGGGCCAATTAAATTTATGATAGAGGATGGTAAACATTTATATACTTCACAAGAAGTAAGAACTGCCATTTTAAAAGAATTTCCGAATGTATGGAATATAATTGTTTCAATATTTTCTAATGTTTAATTAGAAAGAATCTGATAGTATTAATGAAATAAAGGTAAATAAAAATAACCAATTTATATTGGTTATTTTTTTATTAATCTTTTTACATCTTTTACTTTAGCTTCATTAGTAAAATATTCAATGAATCTATAATCTACAGGCATACCCCAAGAAAGTTTAGTAAGATGATCATAATCATCTTCAAATTCGATGTCTTTATATTCTTTAGATTTTCCTCTTAATTGATAATATCTTTTTGAAGGACTTATTACATTCTCGCCATGCATTTCATAGTTTCTTATTAGTAGTTTATGCAATCTACAAACTAAACAATAGTATTCTTCTTTTGTTAAAAGTTCGGCAATCTCATCATTAAAAACAATATTATATATTGATTTAATTTCTGCATCACGTTCAGTTAATACAGTAAATGGTGTAAAGTTATATAATATTTTTTCTCCTACAGATAATTTATCTGGACTTCTTCTACCTAATTCTATACCTTCATTTACTAATTTATTAATTGCTCTATTATCATTATTTTCAACAGAGTATTTAACTTGTTTAACATGCTCTAATTCATGTAATATAATAATTAAATAAAACAAGTTATTATATTTAGCAAGCTTATCATTATCATTAACAGAATTATAGTTTCTTAATGTTTGTGCCCAAGTATAATTTATATAAATTGGTTGAATTGATAATTCTTTTTTATTAGGATCATAAGAACCTTGGTATTTTCTTTTTCTTTCACCGATAGATATATTATCTATATATTTATTAAAATCTTCTTCATTTGAAATTGCATTAATGACATTTTTAATATCCTCAGAATTTATGTAATAATTTCCTTTTAATAAATCTTTTATAATTGTTGTTGAATCTTTCATAGTTAGCCTCCATATAAGATTTTATTATATTCCGATAAGATATTTTTGTCAAAGAAAATTATACATTTTCAGTATCATCTATTTTGTTTTTTAATTTTTTAACAATTTTAATAAGAAAATTAGGCATTGGTACTTCTAGAATCATAAAATTTTTTAAAATACTTAATAATTCATCTAGTATTAACCATATTGTAATTAAACTTTCAAATATATTTTGATTAGTGATTGCAATATTAAAGTTTTCCACAGTATAAATAATTATTATATCTATTATATAACCAATAATAATTAATAAATACATACTAAATTTTTTTATTAATCCCCAAATTAATTTTTTAAAAGTAATATTTTCATTTATGTGTAAGGATTTTAAAAGACCAGTAATAATATCAATAATATTGGTAATTATTAAAAGAAGGAGAGGTATAGATAAACTATTAAAAAAACATATAATTCCTAAAAATATAGATGTTGTGACAAATTTTACTTTTTCCATATTACCTCCTTTTTGATATTATATTAACAATAATTAAAAAAATATGTTTAATTGTAATAAAGTATTGCATTTTTAAATAGATAATGATATTGTTTAGTTGCAACTTTTTTGCATTTAGGAGGAAATAAGTATGAAAGATGTTTTAATGGATACATTGATAGATTCAGTAAAATTATTACCATTTTTATTTATAACATTCTTACTATTAGAGTTTATTGAACATAAAATGAGTAATAAAAATAAGAAAGTAGTAGAAAAATCAGGAAAGTTTGGACCATTTTTTGGCTCAGTACTAGGAGCATTTCCACAATGTGGATTTTCTGCAGCTGCTACAAATCTATATGCTGCTAGAGTAATATCAGTAGGTACTTTAATTAGTATATATTTATCTACATCAGATGAAATGCTACCAATACTATTATCAGAAAAAGTTTCATTTGGATTAATATTATCAATTATAGGTTTGAAAATTGTAATAGGAATGATATGTGGATTTATAATAGATTTTATATTAAGAAAAAAGGAAAAATCTAAAGAACATATTCATGATATGTGTGAACATGATCACTGTGATTGTAGTCACGGTATAATTAAATCAAGTATTATTCATACATTATCAATAATATTCTTTATATTAATCGCATCTTTCGTATTAAATACATTAATATATTTTATTGGTGAAGAAAATATTGGTAAAATATTCTTAAAAGAAAGTATTTTTGGACCATTTATTTCAAGTTTAATTGGATTAATACCAAACTGCGCTGCAAGTGTCGTTATTACTGAATTATATTTAACAAAAGCAATTAGTTTTGGTTCTATGATAGCGGGTTTATTAACTGGAGCAGGTGTAGGATTATTAATTTTATTTAAAGAAAATAAAAATATGAAAGAAAATATATATATATTATTTATTATTTATGGTCTTGGTGTGATTAGTGGAATTATAATTGAATTAATAGGAATGATCATATAATGGAAGAACTATTTAAAGAGAACAACATTAAATTAACTAGTCAACGTAAGGAAATATATAATATAGTAAAATGTAATCCTTCAACGATAAAAGAGATTATTAGTAATAGTACTAATATAGATAATTCTACAATATATAGAATAGTAGAATTATTTGTAGAAAAAAATTTATTTATGACTAATGTAGATGGTAATGGGAAAGTATACTATACTGTTAACGAAGAACATATTCATTATATTAGTTGCATAAAATGTAATAAGAAAGTCGCTATTAACTATTGCCCTGTTGATGAAATAAAGAAAAGAGTATATGAAGATGTTGGATATACTTTAGTATTTCATAATATGATATTTGAAGGAATATGTAGTGATTGTCGAAGTAAATTAGAGGTTAATGCTATTTAGTGTTAAACCTTTTTTATTTTGTGATATAATATGTATGATTTTAATGCGAAAAGGGGAATATTATGGATTTTAAAGGGAAAACAGTATTAATTACAGGTTCTAGTCGTGGTATAGGAGCGGCAATTGCTCGTGAATTTGCCAAACTACATGCAAATATTGTAATTAATTATTTAAATAGTGAAAAAGAAGCTAAAGATTTAAAATGTGAATTAGAAGAAAACTATAAAGTAAAAGTATTAATAATAAAATGTGATGTATCAAATGAATTAGAAGTAAATGATATGATTGAAAAAACTATAGAAGTTTTCCACAGTATAAATATTTTGGTAAATAATGCTGCAATCGCAATTGATTGTGATTTTAATGATAAAACGTTGGAAAACTTTAAAAAAATACTAGATATTAACCTAATTGGAACCTTCTTAGTTTCAAAATATGCTTCTAAGTATATGTTAGAAGAAAAAGATAGTAGAATTATTAACATTTCTTCAACTAATGGAATAGATACTGTATATCCGGAAAGTTTAGATTATGATGCATCAAAAG
>DAOPJC010000001.1:0-48709 GCA_035399485.1 Bacilli bacterium | reverse complement strand
CTCGAAATCACTTCTTTTCATCTGCGGATAAGTGTTTATGATTTCATCAATGATAATTCTATTAAAACAAGCGTTATCCACTGTATATTCTTTAAATAATATAGTATTTAGTATCTCTTTATTAATATTAGGATTTGTAATTGGATATAAAATAGAGTAAAAATTAATATTAATTTCATATAATATATTGGGTGATAAAATGAATAGTAAATTACCAAAGGTATATGCTAATAAAAATGTTTCAAATATAAATAATAATAAAAAAGTATTTTATAGTGATAAAAATGAAATAAGAAATGATACGAAGCCTATATATAAAGAAAACATAAATAGTAAAATAAATAAATTATTTAAATCAACAAAATATGTATATAAGATTAATGTAGAAATAGAAACATCTAATGGAAAACAAATAGAAAAAATAATAGGTAAAAATAGTAGTAATTTAATCACAATAGATAACAAATTAATACCTATATCAAGTATTATAGATATAAAAGAAATATAACTTTGACAAAGATAAAAACTAATAGTAAAATACTTCTAATGAGGTGCGGTATGAAAAAAGAAAAAGCAATAGATCCAAAAATAATTATATTTAGTGCAATAATACTTATTCTAGTATTAGTTATAGTATTTTTATTATTTATAATAAATAAACCAGGTAAAAGTGTGTTATTAAATAATAAAAATGATTATGCTAAAGGAACTAAAACAAATGTAACTAACGATATTAATAGTAAAGAAAATAATTCAGAAAATAGTAAAATCAATACTAATGAACAAACTAATAGTTCTAATATACCTGCAAAAGAAGAATCAAAAGCACCAGTAAACAATAATACTGGAGTTAGTAATGATAGTAAAACAATTACTTATTTTGAAAATGTAGAAAAAGATGTTAATAGTTATGTAAATTCAAATAATATAGATAAATTAAAAACAGTAGCTAAAGATAAATTTACTACTTTAGTAGACTTTATTTTTTAAGGTACTACTATTAATGGAGTAACATTTAATCAATTAACTGAAACTACAAAACAAAAATTAGTTGCCATTGTAAATAGTATTGATACTAAAATAGAATCAAAAGTTCCAGGCTATAAAGATACAATAAAAGCTAAAGCAACTGAGACATATGCTTTTTTAAGTGGAAAATTGAAACAAGGAATTACCATTATTGGGGATAAAGTAGAAGAAAAAATAGGATCAGATACTTATAATAGTGTTAAAGACCAAGCATCAAAAGCTGTTGATAATATTAAGGAAAGTGCTAGTAAAATTGCTGAAGGTGGTAAAGAAGTAGCAACCAAAGCGAAGGATAAAATATCAAATTGGTATGAAGGGTGGAAATAACACCTTTTTTTATTGCTTTTAATATATAAAAAGTGTTATTATTATATTGTTAACTAATAGTGGATGGTGATTATGGTAGAGTTTATAATATGTGATGATGATAAGAGATTTCTTGAAAAAGTAGTAAATGTAGTAAATAAAATTATGTTAAAAAAGGACTTTGAATATTCTATTAGTAAGTTCGATGATTATGATAGTAAATTTATAAAATATTTATCTAAAAAAGAGAATCCGAGAATTTATATATTAGATATTGAAACTCCATCTAGATCAGGTATTAATGTAGGAAAAGTCATAAGAAAAGATGATATAGAAAGTCCTATAATTTACTTGACAGGCCATGAAGAACTAGGCAATTTATTATTAAGAAAAGATATTAATTTTATGTCTTTTATAAATAAATTTGAAGGTTTTGAAAATAGACTAAATAAAGGAATAGAGAATTCTTTAAATTCTTTAGGTAAAAAGAAATTTTTAGAAATCAAAGATAAAAAAGTATGTTATAGATTTTCTTTAAATAATATACTATATATAACTAGAGATAGTGTTGAAAGAAAAACTTTAATACACACAGAAGGTAATGTTCATAGTGTTAATAAATCATTAACTGATATAGCAAATCTTTTAGATGATAGATTTATTCAAACACATCGTTCATGCTATATAAATAAAGATCGCGCAGTAGAAATTAATTATAGAAAGAGAAAAGTGTTTTTTGATACTGGTGCAGTAATAGATATGGTATCATCTAATTACAAATTAGAGGATTATATAAATGTTGATTGATTTGATAGGAATGATTATAGCAAGCACTTTAATAATATATAGTGTTTGTTTATTAAATGATAGAGAAATGAAACATAATGATAAAAGATTATGGCAAGCCATAATTATTTATGATTTAATTGTTTTAATAAATAATGAATTAGATTTTACTTATGTAAGACCGATTATAAGATTAGTAAGTTTAATTTTAATACTAAAGTTTATTATAAAATATGATTTTAAAAAAATATTAGTATCTATAGTATATATATACACTATTATATTGTTTATTGAGTTTGTTTTATCGATAGGATTTTCACTTTCATTGGATACAACTTCTAGTAAAGGGTTAATGAATAGTATTAATAATATTAATGAAATTGGCTATATAACATTTTTAATTAATACAATTTCTACATTAATTTTATTATTTATTATCAAAAGTAATAAAGGCTATTCAGTATATAAATGGGTATATAAAAGGATAAGTATAATTAAAAAATCAAAAACATTTTATACAATTACATATATATTATTAATGATTTTATTTTCATATATAATAATATTTTATACAAGTAATATAATTGCTTCTATCATAATGTTTATAATACTATTAATAATTATGACTTATATATTTGCTAAAGAATTGATTGTTAGAAATGAATATGAAGAAACAAAAGAAAAATATAATAGTACTCAACAATCCTTAGTAGAATATGAAGATATGATAGATAAATATAGAGTTAATAATCATGAAAATAAGAATCAATTGTTAACTATTCAAAATATGATTAAGAGTAAAGATAAAAAAGTCAATGAATATATTGATAATTTAGTTGGTAATGTATATATGACTAACGAAAAAATAATGATGGATGTATCAATTATACCCGCTGGTGGTTTAAGGGCCACAATTCATACTAAATTAAATATTATGGATGATAAGAAAATAAAGTATATATTAAATATTGATAGAAAAATAAGAATGGTAGATTTTGATAATATTAGTTCTGAATTGAATCTAAAAATATGTAAAATTGTTAGTATATTTATAGATAATGCTATTGATGAAGTTATGACTCATAAAGAAGATAAAGTAGTAAATATTGAGATGTATATAGAAAATAATAAATTAGTTGTTGAAGTATCAAATAGTTTTATTAATACATTTGATGTCAACAAAATATTTGAAAAGAAATATACAACTAAATCAAATGGTCATGGTTACGGACTTTCACTTGCAAAAGAATTAATTGATAGTGAAGAAAAACTTAATAATCTAAATAGAATAGATGATGATATATTTACACAAATATTAGAAATAAAAATAAAAAAATAGATTTCATTTGAAATCTATTTTTTGTTGAATTATAGTAATTCTTTTGGACATTCAGGCTCAGCCCACATTATTAGAACTGTATCTCTAGATTGTTCTAATCCTGCGCTAATGCTAAAGAAAGATAATAAATTAGCAAATAACCCCATTTTTTATTCTCCTTTCTACAATCATTTATAAATCTTATAATTATTATAAGATTGATTGAATAATTTATATGTCAATAGACTTATTAGAAAGGATTGCAATATCATTGAATAGGTAATGCAATTTAATATAAATGTATCTTTAATTATAAATAATAATATTATGTATATATAACATATAAAACTACTCTTTATTTTATTTTTAATTCTTTTTTCTTCATGAATTAAGGGCTTCCTTATTGTATCTGCTGGACTATATAATGCAAATATACATAAGCATATACCAGCTAATAAAATTCTATAATTAAAAGGAATAGACGTGAATTTAGTTATTAAAGGAAGTCCTATTAATACAATACTTGAAAAGCAAGTACAACCTAAGCTACTAGATAAATGCATTCCAGATGCATATAATCTAAGTAATCCATAAAAGAAAATAAATATATACATTTCTTTAGTAATATTAAATATTAAACTTATTATTGTAATAATAAACATTTTAGTAATAAAAATATATATTGTTTCAAGACCATAATGCGCTAATAATTCATCTCTATGTGAATAATTCTTATATTTCTTTAAAAATATCATCATCTTATCGGCAAATATTTTACTACTCATACAGCACCTCTATGATATTTTTATCAGTTCATTTGATGATAAAAGGCTGTGCATGAATAGAAATACATTTTTAATGTTTAAAATTAAAAAATACCCTCGGAAAGAATATCATTTTAAATTTTATGCCAAAATTCGACAATTTTAGACATAGTATTTTATTCGATTTATTTAAAAATAATATAATTTATTTGCTCCTAAAAAAAATGTCGAAATTTGTAGATTTGATTTTCTTGAAAAGGGGCACCCAAATCAATTATATTAATAATGTAAGAGAAATTACTAGAAGGGAGATTTATGATGATAAAAGGGAAAGTTAAATGGTTTAACAATGCTAAAGGATATGGTTTTATAGAATATGAAAATGGTGAAGATATTTTCATTCATTATTCAGCTATCCTTTCAGATGGTTATAAAACATTAGTTGAAGGACAATTTGTAGAATTTGAATTAGTTCATACAGCTAAAGGCTTACAAGCTAAAAACATAGTAGAAACAAAAACTGCTTTAGTATAAAGTGGTTTTTTTTTTGAAATTAATGTGCTATAATAAACTTGTAAATATTTATGGAGAGTTGGTGTACCAATGGACTACTATATTACAATAGTTACAAACTAGATATTTTACAAATTGTTAATTGAAAATTGGAGGGAAGATAATATGAAGTTTATTATTAGAGGTCAAAGAGTAGAAGTTACAGATTCAATTAAAAATTATATTGAAGAAAAAATAGGAAGACTAGAAAAACACTTTAATGCGCCAGAGGATATAACAGCGACAGTTGTTATTCGTATAAGAGATAATAGTCAAATAGTAGAAGTCACAATACCAGCCAACAAAACAATTTTAAGAAGTGAAGAAAGCCATAAAGATTTATATGCATCAATAGATTTAGTTTCAGACAAATTAGAAAGACAAATAAGAAAAAATAAGACTAAAATGCAAGGTAAAAAAATTAAACCTGTATTCGAAGATTTTACTTTCGATATTGCAGAAACTCCTATTGAAGAAAACAAGAGTACAATTGTTAAAAGAAAACAATTAGATACTAAACCAATGAGTGAAGAAGAAGCTGTTCTTCAAATGGAATTATTAGATCATGATTTCTATATTTTCAAGAATGCAAAGACTGATAATATCAGTGTTGTATACAAGAGAAAAGCTGGAGATTATGGTATAATAGATACTAAATAAATTATTAAATGATATATACTGATGTATATATCATTTTTTTTTTGAAATAATATTAAAAAATTGTAATAATCCTTTTATTTTAAAGAGATTTTTGATAAAATAGAATAGTAACATGAAAGGAATGATATGATGAAATTTTTTAGAAAAATTTTTGATCATGAATACAAACAATTAGAAGAGTTTAAAATAATAGCTGATAAAGTTATAGCTTTAGAAGATGAATATTCTAAATTAAGTGATAAAAAATTACAAGCAAAAACTGAAGAGTTTAGAAAAAGACTAAGTGAAGGGCAAACTTTAGATGATATCTTAGTTGAAGCCTTTGCCACTGTTAGAGAAGCAGCATGGAGAGTTAATAAAGAAAAACCATTCTATGTACAAATTTTAGGTGGTTTAGCAATTCATTATGGTAATATTGCAGAGATGCGTACTGGTGAAGGTAAAACCTTAACTTCAACATTGCCAGCATACTTAAATGCACTACCTGGTGAAGGAGTACATATTATTACAGTAAATGAATATCTAGCTGGACGTGATTCAGAATGGATGGGTAACATTTATAGATTCTTAGGACTTACTGTTGGAGTAAACTATCGTGATATGACTCCAAAGGAAAAGAAAGATGCCTATAATTGTGATATCTTATATTCTACAAATAATGAAATAGGTTTTGATTATCTACGTGATAACATGGTTGTTAAAGCTGAAGATAGATGCCAAAGACCATTTAACTTTGTAATTATAGATGAAGTTGACTCAGTATTAATAGATGAAGCAAGAACACCATTAATTATTTCTGGTGGTTCAATGAGCTCAGCAAATTTATATAAAGAAACAGATAGATTTGTAAAATCATTAAAAGAAAATGATGGATATCTATATGATGAAAAATTAAAAGCAGTTACACTTGATAATAAAGGTGTTGAAAAAGCCGAAAAAACTTTCTCAGTAGGGAATTTATTTGATGTTAATAATACAAATTTAGTTCATTATATTAATCAAGCTTTAAGAGCAAATTATGCTATGAAGAAAGATTTTGATTATGTAGTAGAAGATGGAAAAGTAGTAATAGTAGATTCATTTACAGGACGTTTAATGCATGGACGTGCTTACTCAGATGGATTACATCAAGCAATTGAAGCTAAAGAAGGAGTTGAAATTCAAAAAGAAACTAAAACTTTAGCAACTATTACATTCCAAAATTTATTTAGAATGTATAAAAAAATATCTGGTATGACAGGTACTGCTAAAACAGAAGCAGAAGAATTCAGAGATATTTATAATATGTATGTTATTAGTATTCCAACAAATAAACCTGTAGCAAGAATAGATTATGGTGATTTAATATATTCTACTCAACAAGGTAAATATAAGGCAATAGTAAAAGAAATTAAGAAACGTCATGAAGAAGGACAACCAGTTTTAATTGGTACAGTTGCTGTAGAAACAAGTGAACTTTTAAGTTCATTACTAAAGAAAGAACATATTCCTCATGAAGTATTAAATGCTAAGAATCATCAACGTGAAAGTGAATTAATTATGCAAGCTGGTCAAAAAGGTGCAGTTACAATTGCAACTAATATGGCTGGACGTGGAGCCGATATTAAATTAGGTGAAGGCGTAAGAGAATTAGGTGGACTTGCAGTATTAGGTACTGAAAGACATGAATCAAGACGTATAGATAACCAATTAAGAGGACGTTCAGGACGTCAAGGTGATCCAGGATTCTCACAATTCTATGTATCTTTTGAAGATGATTTAATGGTTAGATTTGGTACAGATAGAGCAAAAGGTTTATTGCAATCATTAGGATTTAATGATGATATGGCAATTAGACATAAAATGATATCTTCATCAATTGAACAAGCACAAAAACGTGTTGAAGGTGCAAACTATGATATGCGTAAAAACTTACTTCAATATGATGATGTTATTAATCAACAAAGAGAAAAGATATATGAAAAACGTAATAATATATTAAATAATGAATCAATTCATGAAACTGTAATTGAATCATTTGATAATTATATCTATGATTTAGTATTTTCACATATTGCTCCTGAAAATGAATTAACAAGTAATGACTTAGATGAAATATTAGAAGTTGTTAATGGTAATTTATTAAAGAAAGCAATCAATAAAAAAGATTTAGAAAAAATAAAACCTGAAGAGGTAGTTAATATTATTGTTTCTAGATTGACTAAAGAATACGACGAAAAAATCAAAGATATTCCAGATGAATTAAAGAATGAATTTGAAAAAGCAATCTCATTAAGAGTAATAGATACTTATTGGATGGAACATATTAATACTATGTCTATATTAAGAGAAGGTATTTATTTAAGAGGATATGCTAATGAAGATCCTTTACGCGCTTATACAAATGAAGGATTTGAATTATTTGAAGATTTATTAATTAATATTGATAAACAAACAACTTTATATTTAATTAAAGCAGAAATAAGACAAAATGTTGAAAGAAAACAAGTTGCTAAAGCTGAAGTAACAAATGAAGATAAGAGTTCTAAAAAACAACCTAAAACTTCAAAAAAAATAGGCCGTAATGAACCATGCCCATGTGGAAGTGGTAAGAAATATAAACAATGTTGTGGTAAATAGTAGTATTTATAATGGTTTGTGAGGATTTTGTCAACACAAAAAAAGCCTAAAAATGCGATTTGTCCACATTTTGTCCACGTAAATTAAAATATGTGGACAATCGAACTAAAAATGTCATGTAATACTTATTATTAAAAGTGGACACTAAGTGTATAAATGTCATCAATTATGATGGCATTTTTTGTTTACCAAGAAAGGGAGATTAAAAAAATGGTAAGTGTAAGAAAACGTGGCAAAGTATATGAATACCGATTTGAAACATCGAGTATTGATGGGACAAGGAAATGGATTACTAAATCAGGATATGAAACAAAGGCAGAAGCTTTAAAAGAAGGAGCATTTGCATATAATGATTTTTATAAGATAGGTAAGGTTCAGAAAAATAAGGAACTATCTTATAGTGATTACTTAGATTACTGGGTTGATACATATTGTAATTTTAATTTAAAATATTCAACAATAATTACATATTTAAATATTATAAAGAATTATCTAAAACCAAGATTAGGATATTATAGTTTATCGCAAATAAATACACAGTTGATACAAGAGTTTATAAATGGATTATACTTAGAAAAAAATTTATCTAAATGGTATTTAAAAGGAATATTAAAAACAATTAAAGGATCTTTAAAATATGCTTATTATACAGTTAATTTTATTAATGATAATCCAGCTGAAAGAGTACATATTCCAAAATATGAAGTTGTATCAGGTGACCCAGCACACATATTTACGGGTGAAGAAATTGAGAGAATACTAGAAAGATTTAAAGATGTACCTTATGTCTATTATTAATTAATAACAGCATATTATACTGGAATGAGAGTATCAGAAGTATTTGGTTTAACTTAGGATTGTATAGATTTTGAAAATAAGACTTTAACTATAAATAAGAATGTAATTAAAAAAAATCAATTTGGTAAACCTAAAAAATATACAATAGCTAAAGGCCATTCAGTTGAAACTTGGTTTTATGGTTCTTGTAAAAATCCGCAATCTAGACGAACTATATCTATTGGAGATACATTAGTTAAAGCATTAAAAGAATATAAAAAAATGCAATCAGAAAACAAAAAATTTTATGGAGATTCTTATTTGAAACATTATGAAAAAAAAGTTATAAATGAATATACTCATAGATTTGAAATAAAGATTTTAGATGCTAAATCAGAACTAGAATTAGATTTAAAAGAAGCTGATTTAGTATTTGTTAAACCTAATGGACATTTTAGAGGAACTGAAACAGTAAGACATGCTTTTAAAATAATAAATTATGAATTAAAAATACCGTGTAGATTTCACGACTTTAGAGATACTCATGCCACTAGATTAATAGAAAGAGGGGCTGATATTAAAGCAGTATCTAAAAGACTAGGACATTCTACAATACAAACCACTTATAATATATATGTAAAAGTAACAAGTAAGATGGAAACTGATACAGTATATAAATTTGAGGATTATACTAATTGTTTAAAAATTCCACTAATACAAGATTTACCACTTCAATTTTAAATATAATATCTATTTTTTGTAAAACTATTGATTTATTTTCAAAAAGTGATATTATATAAAACAATTAATTTGTTTGGAGTGATACTATGAAACAACGAAAAACATGTTTAATTTATGTTATTGATATTAAAGAGGATAATTAACCTTTGGTTTTTTATCCTCTTTTTTTGTTAAGGAGGTATCAAATGATAGTATTAGATGAAAAAGGAAAACTTCAAGTTAATAAGCTAGAAATAACTAAAACATTGTCCTCAAGCATGATAAAAAAATATGATTTTAACTACCTGAGAAAAGAATTTCGAAATTTGCTAGATTTAATGCAAGAAAATTATTTTAATCATATTTGTTATCAAAAGTTTTTAAAATATAGTATTGATGAAGAATTAAATATTATTTTTTTAGAAGATCCAAATTATAAAATTGAATCTTTTGATAAATGGGGAAGAAATTTAGATTATGATGTTGCATTTAAAGTATATTCTAAGAAAATGTATGAAAAAGAAATATCACTATGTGAAAACTTGCTTTATCGAATTAGAGATTCTTTTAAAAACCTTGATGAAGTTGAAAAATTTATATTAAAAAATTTTGAATTTATGAATCCTTCAGAATATACAGATGAAGTTTTAATGGATGAATTAATGCTATATAAAGACAAATATTATGAATCAAAGAAAAGTGCCTATATAAAAATGGGGCTACAACTTAATTTAGATAACGAAAAAAGAACTGATGATGAGTTGAAATCATATTTTATTAATTATATTTCAAAAAATCAGATTATAACATTAGAAAGCAAAAATATATGATATAATTAAATAGATGATAAAGCAGTATTTCATTTTTTAAGATGGGTGCTGTTTTTTACGTTGAAGGAGTTGATAGTATGATAAAAGTAAAGTTTAAAGAGATGGAAAATGCATATGGTATAAAAAGTTTAAGTATAAATTATAATGGGGATAAAGTGTTATATCAATCACTTATATATTCAAGAAATGGAACATTTAAAACTTCTTTTTCTAGAACACTAAATAATTTATCACGAGGAAATATTGATGACATAAAAGATAGACTCACTGATATTCCTTCATCAATAAAAATTGATTTTATTATGGAAGGTGGAATTGTTGAATCTAATAATTTTCAAAATAGATTTATTGTATTTTCAAGAGAATTATATGAAAAAGGAAATATAGAACTATCAAACTATAATCAAGAATTAAGATTGCTAACAATTGATAATGATAGAAAAGAATCGTTAAATTTGTTGATGAGTAAATCAATCGAAAAAATAAATGATAGTCTAAAATCAAAACTAAAAAATGCAGGATTAAATGTAGAGAATTCTGTAAATATGTTAACTAATAAATCTATTGATAGTTTAAATATTAATGATTTAGAAAAACTTCTAGCCGATATAAAAAATGTAGATGATTTAGACATATCAAAAATAAATTTAAGGAATTTATTTCAAAAGGCATATGATCCAATAGACAATGATGGTTTTAAAGAATCTGCAACAAATTACGCAAATATATTTAATAAGAGACTGAATGAAGAACTATTCGATGAAAACTTTAATGATAGTAATTGCATTTCATTTCTTCAAGAAGTGAAAAAGAACAATTATTTAAGCGAAGAAAAAAAGCGCGGTATTGTTCTTAAAGATGAGAAGTATTTTAAATATGATGAAATCGATGTCGTTTTTAAAGAAGCGATTAGAAATATTTCTTCAGATTCAAGTGTTTTAGCTGCTAATAGTGAATTAGTTAAATCAATGGGAACTTCAGCAGAGGCTAAAAAACTTCAAAAACAATTTAATGAAGATCCATTGCTAGTTAACCAACTTGCTTTAGGGAAAAGAAACATTGTTGCAATAGCATTAAAACAACAAAATTTTGAAATCGATGAATTTGAAAAAATAATAAAAGAAACTAAAAATGAATATTCCAAATTAATCGTTGATGCTAAAGAAAAACAAAGTGATTTTGAAAATGCCATAAAGATATACAAAAATAGATTTAATCCCATATTTGATATTTCAATTTCAAATAAAGTTGAGTCAGTTTTAGGAGAAAGTGTTCCAATATTATCATTTAAGCATAATAGAAATAAGAATAAAAATATGTCGGAATCAGATTTAAGAAAGATATTATCCTCTGGGGAAAAGACTGCTTTAAATATTATTAGTTTTATTGTTGAATACGAAGCTAATAAAAGTAATAATCCTATTTTGGTTTTAGATGATTTGGTTGAAACATTTGATTATTCCAATAGGCATGCTTTTATAGAATATGTTGATGACTTAGTTAAAGATAAAGTTTCAATCATTATATTAACTCATAATTATGAGTTCTATAGAACATTAGAAAGAAGAATTCCTGAATTGGAAAGATTATCCGCATACTCAAATGAAGGTAAAGTATACGTAGAGGAAAATAGAAAACTGAATAATGATATTGAAAAAGTATTTGATATAAATAATGTTAATCAATTTATTTATGCAATTCCATATTTAAGAGAAATAAAAACTATGCTTAAGGAGGATACAAACTTATTAGATAATTGCTTACATTATAAAGAAAGTACAAAAAATATAATAATTTCAGATATAAAAAAATTTTTTCCGGAAATTAAATTCAGTGGAAACGGTGCAGATAATTATTTAAATCTTATTTACAAACTTGCTGATGATGTAAATTTAAGTAATCAATATGATATTATTCCAAAGACTATATTATCAATTGCATGTAGATTAAAAATAGAAGAAAAAATAATCGGAGATAATTTTAAATTAATTGAAAATATAGAAACAAATCAGTTATCCCAATTAAAAGATAAGTATAAAGAAGAATTAGATCCTATAATTTTAGAATTAATTGAAAGAGTTCAAATATCTACACCAGAATTTATTCATTGTAATTCGTTTATGTATGAGCCTTTAATAGATATAGATGGAAAGTATTTATTAGAAATTTATAATGATATAAAAAATACAAATAATAATCAAATTTGGAAATAGCTTAAAAACATATTCTAAAAAGAGTATGTTTTTTTTCGGAGTATTTTCGGATTAAGTTAGTAATAAATTTGTAGATAATAGTGATTTTTTTTGCATGGTTTCTATATCAAAAATAGAAGATAATGTAAGTGAACAAAGGCCTTAGTTCAAATCTTTTATAACAAGGAGGAAAAACTATGAAAGATGAAGATTATATAACGATATACGCAATTATTCCTAGTTATATCTATAAAACCAAAGATTTGACTAGTGAAGAAAAATTGATTGCAGAAAGAATCACCGCATTATGTAAAAAAGAGGGTAAGTCTTGGATAACAAATAAGAGGTTAGCCAATATGTATGGGATAAGAGAAGATACTGTATCCAAGCATATTAAAAAATTAAAAGATATTGGATTTATAAAATGTTTATATGATAAAGAAACTAATACTAAATCAAAAAGAGTAATATATTTAACCGATAAGATATGGGATAAATATGCTAGCAGTTATAGTCCAAATAACCAAAATGAAGTAGGTTATATAGCAGGACATAATAATAAAAATAAATATAAAAATGATAATAAGAGAAAATCATCTATTCCTAAGTGGATGGAAGATCCTAGTTTATGTCAATCACAAAAAGCCACACCAGAGGAGCAAGCAGAAATGCAAAGAATAATCGATGAAATGATTGGGAGAGAGTCTGATGAATAATGATAGACTAATATATACAGTTCAAGAAGTTGCTTCAATTCTTCATTCATCACCTAATTACATTTATGATTTAATTAATAAAGGATATTTACCGGCAATTAAACTTGGGAGTTTAAAAATACTAAAATCCACTCTAGAAAAGTTCTTGATTAAAAATGAAGGTAATGATTTATCTAATTTAAATAACATCAAAAAAATAGTAATAGAAATAATAGAGGGTTAGTATGGGAAAAATAAACATTAGAAGAAGAAGAGAACACTTTGAATATAGGGTAGAAATAGCAAGGATAGATGGACAAAGAAAGTGGTTAAGTAAATCAGGGTTTAAAACAAAGAATGAAGCCTACGAGGCTGGAACAATAGCAATCAAAGAATATAATACTGCTGGTGCACCTTTTAAAGATTGTAATATGTCTTATAGCGATTATCTAGATTACTGGTTAGATAATTATTGTAAAACTAATTTAAAATATAATACTATTCAGACATATAAAATATTAATAAACAAATATATAAAACCTAGAACTGTTGCTATATATGCAAGAGTATCTACTGAACACGAAGCCCAATTATCTGCATTAGAAAATCAAGTTCAATATTATGATAATATATTAGAAAAACATCCTAATTGGAATTTATATGGAAGATATATTGATGAAGGAATAACAGGAACTTCAATTAGAAAAAGAAAGAATTTTCAAAGAATGATGGAAGATGCAAAAAATGGATGCTTTGACTTAATAATAACTCGTGAGGTATCAAGATTTGCTAGAAATACTGTAGATACATTACAAGAAACTAGATCTTTAAAAAAACTAGGAGTAGAAGTATATTTTACAGAAGATAATATTTGGACTTATAATGATGATGACGGAGAATTAAAATTAACAATTATGGCAACCCTTGCTCAAAATGAAAGTAAGAAAACTTCTCAAAGAGTAAAAGCAGGACAAAAAATATCATTTCAAAATGGTGTTATATATGGAAGTGGCAATATTCTAGGATATGATAAAGTAGGTAAAGAAATGATTGTTAACGAAGAACAAGCAAAAATTGTTAGATTAATCTTTTCTTTATTTTTACAAGGGCAAGGTTCAACAATGATCAAATATGAATTAGAGAAAAGAGGTTATTTAACAGCTACTGGATTAAAAAAATGGAATGCTGGCTGCATAACTAGATTATTACAAAATTCTTTCTATTGTGGAACAATAGAATATAGAAAATATTATATTCCGGATTATTTAGAGCAAAAACCTAAAAAAAATAAAGGTCAAGTAGAAAAAATATATAAAGAAGGAAAACATAAACCTTTAATATCAAAAAAAGATTTTGAAGAAGTGCAGAAAATAATTAAAAATCGTACTAAAATTTTGGAGGGAAAAAGAAATTTTGGTCATGGAACGCCTAGAAATATTTGGACGAAAAAATTAAAATGTGAATGTGGGGCATCATTTAATAAAAGAAAGTATCATGAAAAAATTCCGGGAAAACTAACTTATTGTTATCAATGTTATAAACAAAAGAATGATGGTTCAGTTAGAAGTAGATTAAAAAGAGGTTTAGAAACTGATGGATGTTGTGATATGCAAATAGTTCAGGAATGGAAGTTACAAGTTATGTCAAAAGTTATTTTTAATTTAATTTGGAATGAAAAAGAAAAAATAGTAGATATGGCAAATCAATTAATAGATGAAACTATAAAAGATAATAATAATGATATATATGATGAAGAAATAAACTATAATTTAAAAAGAAAAACTAATATTAGTGAAAAAATTAGTAAATTATTAGATATGTATTTGAATGAATTAATTAGTAAAGAAGAATATATTAAAATGAAAAAAGAATTTGAATCTGCTTTAATATATATAAATAACAAAATTAGTGAACTTGAATTAAAAAGAGGAATTCCAAAAGAGTTATTAGAAGATAAAATAGCTGATATAAAAAGTAGCATAAATAGGATTTTAGATTATAAAAGAAATATTATAAGTGAAGATTTGATTGATTCTCTAATAAATGAAATAGTGGTTTATAAAGATCATTATGTATGGAAGTTGAATTTTATTGATGAAATAAGAAGATTAGAAAATAATGTAAATAATCAATCAAGCAATGAAAGTAATGTACTATTATGTAGACTTATGATTACTACCGATGATATAAAAGAATTTAAAAATGAAATAGAAGAAATAAAATATATTAGAAAATCAAAACCATTAGCACTTGATATTTATATTTAAAATATGTAAAAAAACAGGAATTATTTTCCTGTCTTTTTTTTTGGAAAAAATTATTTGTTTTAAGAAAGTTATGATATACTATTATTAGAAAGGCAAGGGTTACTAGTCAAAAATCAATATAATGATTAATTATCCTACCGCACAACAATGCAGCACAATCGCAAATCCGTAACAAGGTGAACAAATAGTCCGTACTTAAGTACTAATTAACCTTTATAAATAAAGGTAGAAACAAAATTAATAATTATATTAGAATTTATATAAAAATACAATTTATGTAATAAATTTTAAAAAAGGAGACTAGAAATTTGAAATTCTGGTCTTTTTCTATAAAAAACACTGTTTTTTGCGACAAGATTTTTGTGATTTTAAATTGCGATAAGTAATTGCAAAAGATTATTTATGATTAATTATTATAAAATAGAGCTAAGGTCAAACTTAGTTCTTTTTATATATATAAAAGAAAGGAGATTAATTATGAAATATACTTATTTAAAACCTGAACTTGAAAACTTATCTCAAGGAGCAAGGATATCTTATGTAAGACAACTTAGAAGAATGACTCAAGATGAAGTATCAAGTAAATTAGGTTTGACTGGAGAATGTAAAAGAAGAAGTATGACCAGATATGAAAGGGGGAATAGAATTCCTAAACAAGAAAGACTAGAAGAACTAGCTAGAATATTTAATGTTAATGTTAGATGTTTAGAAAAATATAATTTTAGAAAAATAGAAGATATAATCTATCAATTGTTATGGATGGATGAAATGTATCCTAGAATGAATATTGAATTAAACATTGATTCATATTATCCATCTACAAAGAATGAAAAGATAAATAAATTTATTAATGAATGGAAAGAAATAAAAGAAAGAAGATTAAACCATGAAATAACATATGAAGAATATATTGAATGGAAACTTCAATATGAATTTAAAGAAGGAGAGAAAAATAATGAAAATAGTTAAATTAAAATTATGTGATATAGTTCCGTTTGAAAATCATCCATTTAAAGTTTTACAAAACGATTCATTTAATGAATTAAAAAATAGTATAAAAGAAAATGGATTATTAGAACCACTTCTAGTTAGACCAAGGGAAGATGGAATATATGCACTTATATCAGGACACCGAAGAAAACTTGCATTAGAACTAAATGAAATAAAAGAAGCTTATTGTTATGTAGAAGAATTATCAGATGAAGAAGCAATTATTAAAATGGTTGATTCTAATATTTATAGAGAAAAGATATTTCCTAGTGAAAAAGCATTCGCATATAAAATGAAATTAGATGAATCAAACACCAAGGTAAAAAAAACAAACTTGTACTCAAGATGGGCACAAGTTAAAGTCGACTGATTATATAGGAAAGGTACTTGGAGATTCTAGAGAACAAGTAAGAAGATTTATTAGATTAACTTATTTAATACCTGAATTATTACAACTAGTAGACAATTCATTTATATATGATAAACATAATACATTAAAGTTAGGATTAACTACGGCAGTAGAATTATCATATTTAAATATTTATGAGCAAAATTTACTTTATTATGTAATAGGATATGTAGATGCAACTCCAAGTAGAGCTCAATCAATAAGAATTAGAAATATGTTTTTAAAAGATAAAGTTACATTTGATAAATTAGAAAAAATATTATCAGAAGAAAAAGGTAATCAACATGAGCAAATATCATTTAATAAAAACAATATTGAATCAGTATTACCACCGGAACTTTTAAAAAGAGATAAAAAATATATTGAACAATACATTATTGAAGCAATTAAAAAATATAAAAAATCTAAAGTATTATAATTTGAAAATTACTACTAAAAATAATGATAAAGACAAAATTGTAGTATGGGAAGCTTTTTTTAACAATATTATCTCGAAATATGTCAATATATTGAAAATATATCCTTTTTGTGTAATAATAGTCTTATGTAAATAATTTATGTAATTATTGGTTTATACAAAAGGGAGATACTTATGAAAAATATTGAATTAGATAAAGTCAATTTTGTAGTATGGGAAGCTTTTTTTAACAATATTATCTCGAAATATGTCAATATATTGAAAATATATCCTTTTTGTGTAATAATAGTCTTATGTAAATAATTTATGTAATTATTGGTTTATACAAAAGGGAGATACTTATGAAAAATATTGAATTAGATAAAGTCAATTTTGTAGTAGGTTGTGACGCTGACGGTATTTTAACTAATCTTTCAAGTCACAATATTAGAGAAGGTAAAAAAGTCTTTAAAAGAGAACCTGTTAGCCCCGAAAAATACTCTTTAGAAGAGCAATTTGATTTAAGCGAAATTCCTAAAATTATATTATATTCA
Organism: Bacilli bacterium; assembly: GCA_035399485.1. Taxonomy (GTDB): domain Bacteria; phylum Bacillota_I; class Bacilli_A; order RF39; family UBA660; genus RGIG4266. The sequence continues at coordinate 30,844 of DAOPJC010000001.1, read as the reverse complement.
AAGGCATTTAAGATTTATATTAATTATTGTAAGAATGAAGAACCTAGAGAATTTGCACCGGAAGTTATAAATGAGCTTACTGATGAAGGTCTTGATTTCCACTCAATTACTGCCAGAAAATTTGCTACCAGTAATAGTAAATTAGGCAAGCTTGCAAGAAAATGGTTTAAAGAATGGTTGAAAAAATATAATATTAATTTTTCATCTTTTCAATTTTGTTCAGAAGAAAGAAGTCCGGAAGAAAAACTTTTAGCCTGTAAAAAATTAAATGTTGACGTAATGATTGAGGATAAACCAGATGTTGCATTATTTTTAGCAAAAAACGGAATTAAAGTTATTATGATTGACGCACCATATAATTTAAATACAAATCATGAAAATATAAGGCATGCATCTGATTGGATTCAAGTGAAACAAATTTTAAAAAAAATGAAGCAAGAAAAAGAAAATAAAGGAAAAATAGAATTTTTAAAAAAGGAAAAAGAAGAACTTGAAAATTTAACAAATAATCAAAAAATAGAATATTTTAATTCTTATAAAAATCATTTAAAAAATATAAATGTAAATCAAGATGATTTCAAAAAAGGTGATAAAAGGTTTAAATTAATCTATTCTTCTATCAAATATCCTATAAAAGCATTTTATAAAATCGATATTTTTGGGAAAGAAAAAGTTCCCTATCAAAATGGCTTTATAATAGCATCAAATCATAGTGACAGTACAGATCAGTATAGACTTGGAATAGCACTAGGAAATAGACCTTTCGTTGGATATGCCGCAAAAGAAATAGAAGACTCATTTAGAGGAAAATTATTTAAAGCAACAGGACTTGGAATTTTTGTTGATAGAAATGATTCAGAAAGTAAAAAAGAATCTTCTGAACTTATGTCTAAATATGTTGCCCATGATAGAATTGCATTGATATTTCCAGAAGGTACAAGAAAAAACAAAACAGAGGAAGGCAAATTAAGATTTCAAAATAGATTTAAATTAGGAACTGTTGCCTTAGCTCAAAAAACTGGAACAGGTATTCTACCAGTTGCTACTAATGCATTTGGAAATGATACGGTGGTTAGATTTGGTGAATTTATCTTTGTAAATCCAACTGACAATTTGGAAGAAGTAAATAAAAAATTGGAACTTGAAATTGCAAAATTAAGTTTTGAAAACACTATATATTATTTAAAAAAGAATAATAGAATTTCAGAAATTGATACAGAAACAAGAAAATACAATGATTATTTAAAAGAAGTTGAAATGCCGAATAACATAGAAATGGAAGAAATATCTAATAAATTATTATAGTAGGGGGAATTATGAAGATAGGATTTAATCTAGAAGCAATATCAAAGCTAAACTCTTTCAAGCTTGTTAAAGATGAAAAAGAGTATGCAAAAATGCTAAAGAAAATAGAACTTAGTGAACAATTAAAAAAGACTTTTGAAATATTAAAAGAAGAAAATCATGAAGTATACATCTTTTCACCAACTCCAGTTGAGTTAAGTGAAAAGGCAAAATTAAAAATCAAAAAAAGATTGATAAAAAAATTTCATGAAGAAGGATTTGATTTTAGTAAATTAGCAATAGTTAATGAAGAAGATTTAGTAGAGGTAGCAAAAAGAAATCATATAGATATTTCTATAGAATCTGATCCAGAAGTAGCTGAAAAAATTTCTGATTTTACGGATGCAATAAACTTTTCTAATGATAAAAATTTTGAAGATCTTCTTAGTGAAGTATTAGAAAATATTGATAAAAATAGAAAGTCTGTAATGGATTATAATGTAGAATCAAAGGGATTACCTTCTGAAGATAAATTTTGGTTAAAAAATTATAGGATTGGTGACTTTAAATGGACTAAAGAAAACATGTCACCTTATGACAGATTAGTAACATCAAATGCTGATTTTTATGATGAAACAGCTATGGAATTTTTTGGTAAAAAATTCACCTATAAAGAATTTATTGATGAAATAGATGCAACTTGTAATAGTATGCTAGAAAATGGAATAAAAAAAGGTGTTAGAGTACCTATAGTTGTTGCTAACACACCAGAATCGATTATAACTTTATATGCTCTTTTTAAAGCAAAAGCGACTGTAGTACCAATTTTTCCATTATCAACAGAAGAAGATTTTAAAAATAAATTATCTAGCATTAATGAACAAAATAGAGCTGATGGAATTGAAACAAATATTATGTTCATATCAGACTTGGTATATGGTAGACTTAAAAATAGTGTTCCAAAAGATGATAAGGTTATTGTACTTCCAGTTACTAATTCTATGCCTAAACCTTTAGGTTTAGCTTTCAAAAAAATTATAATGCCAAAATTAGGGATTAAGCCAGTTTCTTATAATGAACAATATATTTCGTATAATGAATATAGAGGGAAAAATACTAATTATGTAGGAGATGTTGATACCGCCTATGATAATGATTATACTGCTGTGCAATTATATACAGGTGGGACAATTAGACCAAAAGGCGTTATGCTAACTGAGGAAAATTTAGATTCATCATCTAAGCAATTTTATAATGACAGGTTTGATTTTAAACGTGGAGATAAAATTGCAGCTTTTATGCCACTTAACCATTCTTTTGGATTAATTATAGGAACTCATGTTGCAGCTACATTAGGAGTAAATCTTGATATAATAATGAAAATAGATTTTAAACGCCTAGATAAATTATTTTTAAAAGACAAGGTAAATATTTTTGGTGGAATTCCTAATATGTTTCCTGCAATTCGAAATAATGAAAAAATGAAAAATGCTGATTTATCTCATGTGAAGTATGTTCTTTCTGGTGGTTCAAAAATTGATGATACTGAAAAAAGTAATACTAATGAGTTTTTTAAAGATCACAATTCCAAGGCTGAAACTCGCGATGGGTATGGGCTAACTGAAACAGCTGGCGGAATAATATATAATGGTGTTCCAAATATGAATACTGTTGCCAAAATTGTTCAACCGAGTACTATAAATGAAATAGACTATGAGCAGCTTGGTGAGTTATGCCTTTTTGGACCGCAGATTATGAGAGGATATGATGATAATCAATTTAATGATAATGCTTTAAAAAAACATGAAGACGGTAATGTTTGGCTCCACACAGGAGATAGTGCAATCATACATAAAAATGGTTTGATAGAAGTTGTAGGCAGACTGGATAGAATGATAAAGGTTAATGGGGAACAAGTTATTTTAGATAAACTTGAAGAAGAAATTAATACACTGCCATTTGTGGAAAAAAGCGTTGTAGTAAAGAGGCCGGATGAAAAACGTGGCGATGTTCCTGTTGCTTTTATTAAATTGAAACCTAATTATATTTGGAATAAAGATATAGAGAATGCTATTGATTTATTCTACGAAAAAAGGTTAACTGCTTTTTCTAGACCAAGAAAAACAGATGCTATTGATGAATTTCCTTTGACCAATGTAGGGAAAATAGATTTTAAAGCACTTGAAAAAGTAGCAATTGAACAAAATACTGAAATGAAAACAAGATAAAATTAATTATTTTGTTTTTTTTTACTATTTTAGCGATTAAAATGTTGAAAATTTTTACTTTTATGTTATTATATATATAAGATTGTAGAGAGTGAGTGAATGAAATGAATTTTTTAAATTTTCAAATAGCAAGTGTGTTTTATGTTGTATTGTTGTCAATTATTTATTTTTCAAAAAAGAGAGCAGTAAATGTAGATAATAAAATTTTCTCTATGCTAATAGTAGTAAATTTTGCTGGAGTTATTTTGGATATTATAAGTACTTCTTTAGCCTTTTATGATTTCAAGAATGTATTATTAAATCCTATATCAAAAGTATATTTAATATACATGATAAGTTGGCTGCTTTTATTTACAATATATATAGTTTCAATAGCAAATAAAAATATGAAATTTGATCCAAAACAAAAATGGTTTTCCATTACTTGGATAATATATATCTTATTTGTTATTGCTATAGCATTTCTTCCACTTCACAATTATTCAACTGATGGTAGAATATATACATATGGACCTGCAGTATTAACAACTTATTTTTTCGCAGGGACTTGTAGTCTTATATGGATAATAAGTTTAATAGTTAATAGAAAAAATTTGAAGAATAAAAAATATATTCCGCTATTAGCATTTGCTATATCAGGTTTGTCTGCGGGAATAATTCAATTTATCTCACCTGAGACATTGATAATAACTTTTGTATTAGTTTTTATTAATTTTCTTATGTATTTTACAATTGAGAATCCGGATATGAAAATGATAGAGGAACTGAATTTTGCAAAGGATCAAGCAGAAAAGGCTAATAGAGCAAAATCGGAATTCTTATCAAGCATGAGTCACGAAATAAGAACGCCACTTAATGCAATAGTAGGATTTTCAGAATGTATTAAGACGGAACATGATATAAATGAAGCTCAAAAAGACGCTGATGATATAATCATGGCATCTCAAAACTTACTTGAAATAGTAAATGGTATTTTAGATATATCTAAGATTGAAGCTAATAAAATGGAAATAGTGAATACAAATTACGAACTTCTCCCTAATTTAGAAAATATAGCCAAATTAATGATTCCAAGAATTGGTGAAAAACCTATCGAGTTAATTCCTCAATTTGGTTTAGATATTCCAGCTGTTATGTATGGAGATTTAGGGAAAATAAAACAAATAGTTACTAATCTTCTAACAAACGCTGTGAAGTATACAGAAAAAGGTAAAATATTATTTAATGTTAACTGTGTAAATAATGGAGATAATTCCTCATTAGTATTTTCAATAGAAGATACTGGACGAGGTATCAAACCAGATCAAATTGATAAATTGTTTACTAAATTTAATAGATTAGAAGAAGACAGAAATACGACAACAGAGGGGACAGGACTAGGACTTGCTATTACAAAATCACTTGTTGATATGATGGACGGCAAGATAATAGTTCAAAGCGTATATGGACAAGGCTCAAAATTCACAGTATATCTAAATCAAAAGATAGTGAAAATTCATGATGGAATAACTGCTAAATTTGTCGAAGAAGAAAAACTGGATTTTAGTGGTTCTAAGATATTAATAGTAGATGACAATAAATTAAATTTAAAAGTAGCTGATAAAATTTTAAAAGCTTATAACACAATAAATGTACTAGTTGAATCTGGTATGGAAGCTATTGAATTAATAAAAAATGGAAACAGATATGATCTAATATTAATGGATGACATGATGCCAAGAATGCGCGGACCTGAAACCTTAATGAGATTAAAACAAATTGATGGATTTGATATTCCAACTGTAGCTTTAACAGCAAATGCAATTAATGGAATGAAAGAACAATATATTAAACAAGGGTTTGATGATTATCTAGCAAAACCGATTGAGAAAGATGAATTAAATCAAGTTATAAAAAAATTTCTACACATATCTAATAATGTAGAAAACTCAAAACTTAAAACGAATCAAAATAGCGAAGTTAGTAATACAACAAATTTAAATCAGAATGAAATTAATTCAGTATTTAGTGGTAAAAAAGTCCTTGTTGTTGATGACAATAAAATAAATATAAAAATTGCATCAACATTTTTAAAACCTTACAATTTTGACATTGATGAGGCGCAAAGTGGACAAGAATGCCTAAATAAAATAATTAATGGAAATAAATATGACTTAATATTCATGGATGACATGATGCCTGAAATGACTGGGACAGAAACAATGCATAAATTAAAGGAAATGAAGATAGGACTTCCAATAGTAGTTCTAACAGCTAATGCAGTCGAAGGTGCAAAAGAAAATTATCTGAAAGAAGGTTTTGATGATTACATATCGAAACCTATAAATAGAACAGAGCTTGATAAAATAATAAATTTAGTTCTATCTAAAAAAGAAGAATCAAGAAAATTAGAAAAGCCACTTTTTGATGATATTACTAAAGATTTTGAAGATTTATCTAAACCATTAAACACTAATATTTCTAATTCAGTTTTGTATAAACCAAGTAGTCAATTTTCTTCAATATATGTTGATAAACAAATTGAAAAAGGAAATATTGAATATCTAAAACAGAATAGTGTAGATGTCAATCGAGGAATTGAACTTTTAGGCGATTTGGATATGTATAATGAAACCTTAAAGGATTTTATGAATGGGATAAATGATAGATTAACAAAACTAAACAAATATAGAATAGAAAAAGATATGTCTAACTATGCAATAGAAGTTCATGCATTGAAAAGTGATTCAAAATATTTAGGATTTACTAAATTAGCAGAATTTGCACTAAATCATGAAATAAAGAGTAAAGAAAATGATTTAATTTATATTGACCAAAATTATATAAGTCTATTTAAAGAAATAGAAATAGTTAAAAAGATTATACAAAATTATTTATAATATAGTAAATTTATTATTTAATGGTTAATTCGTTGAAAATATGATATTCTGGTAATAGAAAGGCAGAAGCTATTAGTCAAAATTTATATAATGATTAATTATCCTGCCTAACAACAATGCAGCACAAGCTGCGGTGAAGTTCGGTAGGACAAAGTAATTAATGATTTTGAAGCAAATTATTCTATATAATATAAGGATTTTATGATTTTGAAAAGAAATTTTTAAAATTAATTATATTGTAAAGAATACTTCAAATTGTTAAAAATTATATTAATTTTAAGACTAAGATGACTTTTTGTCGCAAATCTTAGTCTTTTTTTGATATAAAAAGGCTGATGTGCGACGAGTAATAGGTGTTATGTAAAATGCGATTAATTTATACTAAGCCCAAATTAAGGGATTTATCACAAGGTTCAAGAATTGCTTATGTTAGACAATTTAGATTATTATCTCAAGATGATATATCAAATAAATTAGGTTTAACTGGAGAATGTAAAAGAAGGACAATGACTAGATATGAAAAAGGAAACAGAAATCCAAAAGATGAGAGAACTTTTGAAATATCAAAAATACTAAATGTAAATGTTAATTCTATTAAGAAATATGATTATTCAAATATGGAAGATATTATTTATACTTTAATGTGGTTAGAAGAATTACTACCAAATTATCATATTGATTTATCTGATTTACCTAATATAAATGATAAATATATTACTAGAATAAAAAAGTTCATTGAAGAATGGAATATTATTAGAAATAAGAGATTAAGAAGAGAAATATCATTTGAAGAATATACAGAATGGAAATTGAATTATGTTGATAAAGGATTAGTGAGTGAAAATGAATAATTTAATAGAAATAAAAATAAGTGATATTGATAGTTTTCAAAATCATCCATTTTTATTAAATAATGATGAATCATTTATGGAACTAGCTAATAGTATAAAAGAAAATGGATTATTAAATCCAATAATAGTTAGACCTAAGAATAATGGTAGATATGAGATAATATCAGGACATAGAAGGAAGAAGGCTATGGAATTAATAGGATTAGATACGATTAATGCTTATATAAAGGATTTTAACGACGATGAAGCAACAATTTGTATGGTAGACTCAAATATATACAGAGAAAAGGTTTTGCCTTCAGAAAAGGCTTTTGCATATAAAATGAAGATGGATGCGATGAAACATCAAGGAAAATTAACTTCAGACCACGAGGGACCGAAGTTAACTTCTGAAAAAGTTGGAAAAAAATTTGGTGATTCATCAACAAATGTTAAGAGGTATATTAGATTAACATATTTGATTCCAGAATTATTAGAATTAGTAGATAATACTATTAAATATGATAAAAGGACATTTCTTACTATGGGATTAAAACCAGCTGTTGAATTATCATATCTAAATAAAGATGAACAAAATTTAGTTTATGCTTCAATTACTTATGCAGATCTAACTCCAAGTCATGCTCAGGCTATTAAGATAAGAGACCTTAGTAAAAAGAAATTATTAAACTTTAATATAATAGAAGAAATATTCTGTCAAAATAAAGGAAACCAAAATGAATAAATATCTTTTAATAAAAATAATATTGAATCTGTTTTACCTCGAGAAATATTAAAAAGGGATAAAAGATATATTGAAGAATATATAATAAACGCAATTAAAAATTATAATGAAATTAAAAGCAAAGAAATTCTAAATATAGATATAAATAGATTAAATATAAGAGTTTTATAAAAAAATTAATTTTGATAAAAAATATCACTATGTTATAATCTATCTAAGGAAAGTGATAAAATGGGCAAGTTAAATATAGAAGTTGGTAATATAATAGATTATATAAGTTCAGCTGATGCAATTGTAAATTCAAATAATCAGTATATGATATCAGGCAGTGGTGTATGCGGTATAATATATAAAAATGCTGGCAAAGATGAATTGGAAAATTATTGTAGAAAAAAATATAGTGAAAAGATGATAACAAATGAAGTTAGAATTACACCAGGATTTAAACTAAATATAGATATAATTAATATATTTGCACCAAAGTATTATGAGCAATCAAAACCTTTATCAGTTCTTGTTGATTCTTATAAAAAAATATTTGAAAGGGCAAAGGAAAATAATTATAAAAATATATTGACAGTTAGTATTGGTACAGGAGTTCACGGTTATAAACATAGTGATATAGCTGAAAATGTAATAACAGCAATTAAAGAATTAACCGTAAAATATGATATAAATTGTATTTTCGTTTTATCAGATGAAATAATAGCTGATATTTATAAAAAGTACTTGTATACATAAAAGAAATGGATGAGTAGATATGTTTGAGGATAATTTATTAGAATATTTAGTTGCTACTGATCAAATTGATGATGTACTAGGGACTAAAAAGGTAAAAAAAGAATATAAAGTTGTAAATCCCAAAGTTCAAGTTATTAAAAATAATGAAGAAAATAAGAACAAAGAAATAAAAGACAAAAAAAATAATAAAAAAAAATAATTTTATATTAACCGTAAAATAATGACTATAGTTTATACAATTTTATATTATAAAAATATTGATATTTTTAAAAAGTATAATTTATTATATTTAAAGGGATAAATGAATAAAATGTTCACAATCTGTCGACAATCAATCGACAATTAATATTACTTTTATCTATAAAATATGCCTTGAAACTTCGAAAAAGTTTAATGACACAAGCCGTTTGTCAAGTGATATAATGTAGTAAAATCGAGATAGGTGTAACGAGAGAGGGAACTATTAAATAGTTTTCTTTTTAGTTATTTACTAAAAACTCTTGATTTTTATGGAAAAATTTATTATTATATAACCTAATTGAATATTTGAGATGAATATCTATTTTATTTATGGGGGTTGAAATATGTTTAAATACATGAATGTAATTAATAATTTATATATTAATGAAATTGAATTTAAATTTTTTGCCTCTTCTAATATTCGATATGTAGTAGTAAATATTTTACCTTGAATAGACTTTCAGCTATTAGCTGTATAGTCTATTTTTTTTGAATCATTTTTAGCAAGGAGAGAATATATGACTAAAATCAATGCAGTGTTACCAGATGAATTATTAAAGAGATATGACTACAACTCGATGTCGAAGGAAGTAAGAAAAATATTTAATACAGTAAATTTGTTGAAAATCAGATATGATCAAGTATCGATGCCTACAATAACATCTAATTATGAAATTAAATATAGTAGTTTTGTTAAAAGAAATAATTCAAAGGTTGAAGATTATGTCGTAAAAAAATTAACGAACGAAGAAAATTTAGATAAATACTTATCAAAAATTGTATATGCGTTTAGCCATTTAAATCAAGAAGAAAAGATTATACTTGTTGAAACATACAAAAAAGGAACTATAGATGATGAAACGAAAAAGAAATATATCTACATGAGACCAATATTATTTAATGATTTAAAAGTTAAAGAAGAATTAGAAGAAGTGTTAGATGAAAACAATATTAAAGAAAACAATTCTAGTAAAAAGACAAGAAGATTAAAGCAAAGTTCATATAGAACAGCTTTATTAGATAATATGCCGTTTTGCCCATTTACGATGGTTGCAGATGATAGATTATTAGTTGCTTGTCATATTAAACCATTTGCTGATTGTGATACTGATGACGAGAGATATGATTCGAAGAATGGAATTACAATGACGCCAACATATCATACATTATTTGATTTAGGATTTATTTCTTTTGAAGATGATGGAACTTTACTAATTTCACCATTCTTATCAAACATTACAAAAAATAGGTTAAGTTTAAAAGATGGAGATAGGGTAAGACTTCAATCGGGGTCAGGCAAATATTTAAAATACCATAGAGATAACATATTTTGCAGAATGCCAGCTATTTCTTTAGACGATTTTGAAAAAAATAGTAAATAGGTCTGGTCAGAAGAAAGAAAATGTTGTATAATGTATTTAGGTACAAAAGATGGAACATACTAATAATTGAGTAATTATTTGTCCACTTTTTGTCCACCTAATTTATAATTTTATATATTTTTATAATATTATAAATATTAATAATATGTATTACTAAATGCCCGTAATATAAGGGTAAAAATCATAGTACTATATATACCAATAATAGTGTAAATATGACCATAGAATTTTCATGTGGCAGTGGTAAAAAATACAAGCAATGTTGTGGAAAATAGTTTTATAAAATATAATTAGCTAACTAGAAATAGTTAGTTTTTTTATTCTATGATATAATCAATATGTAAATGTATTTTGACAAAATATTTTAACAAATGTAAAAGCATTTTGATAGACAAAAATGAAATGAAATATTATAACTACTTCAAAAGGAGAAAATATTACCATGAAAATTAACGAAAAACTAAAAATAGCTAGATTGAATTTAAGTTTAACTCAAGAAGAAGTTGCTGATAAAATTATGATATCAAGACAAACTATATCAAATTGGGAAAATGGTAAGTCTTTACCAGATATAATAAGTATTATTAATTTAAGTGAATTATATCAAATAAGTTTAGATGAATTATTAAAAAGTGATCCAAAAATAAAAGAAAAGATTAAAAAAGATACAAATAAAGCAAAAAATAATGCAAATTTAATATTAAGGACAGGAATTCTATTTTTAATAGTGATGGCTATATATACAATTAGTATTTTTGTAGGTGGTGCATTTAATGATTTTTGTCGAGGTGCTATTTCATTTGTGTTATTAGGAATTGGACTTGCATTTGTTTTGACATATTTTAGTTCAAAAGAATAAAGTATAATTAAAAGACATCAAAAAAATTATTTAAAAACTCACAAATCTTAATGATGATAAATGTGAGTTTTATTTTATAATATATTTAAAATATTATTATAATATATGATATAATTCAATTAATTGATAGAGGTGAATTAATGAATAATGATTTGTATGAGATGATTTTTAAAAGAAAATCTTTTCATCTTTTTAGAGATGTTGGCAAAGAAAGAATTAGCGATGAAGAAATAGAAGAAATAGAAAAGATATTTTCTACATTTAAACCTTTAATAAAAGATATCAAAGTAGAAATAAAAATTGTTAAGAATTCTACTACTTGTAAAAGAGGTCAAGAATACTGCATTTTATTTTACTCAGAAAAAAAGGATAACTATTTACAAAATATAGGATATTTAGGAGAACAATTAGATTTATATTTAGTTTCAAAAAATATTGGAACATTATGGTTTGGTATAGGTAAAACAAAAGAAGACAAAATAAATGATTTAGATTTTGTAATAATGATGGCCATAGGAAAGATTGACTCAGAAGATAAATTTAGAAAAGATATGTATAAAAGTAAAAGAAAAGAATTATCTGAAATTTGGATTGGCAATGATTATACAAATATAGGAAATATAATAAGATTTGCACCAAGTGCTTGTAATACACAACCTTGGATAGTAGAATCATCAGATGATGAATTAAAAATTTATAGATATAGAAAAGAAGGAAAAATAGGTATAATGCCTAAAAATAAAGTGATATATTATAATCAAATTGATGTTGGTATATTCTTATGTTTCCTAGAACTATGTTTAGAAAAAAATAGTATTAAATTTAATAAAACATTATATGTAGAAGAAAATTTAGAAAATGAAAAAAATTTACTAGCAATATATAAACTAAATAAATAATAATTCTCAGTTCTTGTCCTGTAAAATTAGTTTAAAATATTATAAAATTATTTTAAGAAAGAGGGAATATTATGAATCAAGAGAAGATTGGTAAATTTATTTCTAAATTAAGAAAAGAAAAGAATATGACTCAAGAACAATTAGCTGAAAAATTAAATGTTAGTAACAAATCAGTAAGTCGTTGGGAAAATGGCAAAACATTACCAGATTATTCTATTATGATTTATTTATGTGAGACATTAGATGTATCATTAAATGAATTAATTAAAGGAAATAGATTAACAGATAAAGATTTTAAAAATGAAGCAGAAAATAATTTAAAAGAAGTATTAAAAGATGTTGATAATAAAAATAAAAAATTTGAAAATAAGATGTTAGGTATATTAATGTTTAACACTTTAATTGCGATGTTTATTATTAATATATTACCATTAAATAGTATTAAGAATATTATAATATTTATTTTAGTTATAGTAATGGTATTTATTTCTAATACTTTAAATATTATATCTATATTTTTATATAAAGATAAAAGCCGTTAAGAAAGATGTAAATCTTTCTTTTTTATAGTATACTTATATTAATTATATAAGGAGAATTTATGGAAAAAACAGAATTAGAAAATTTAGTAGGATTAGAAAAAATAGATTTATTCTTTGAAATGGCAGGTAAAATAGAAACATTATATGATATGGATAGAATATGGAATAATGGTGGAAGAAAATGGAATTATGAGTATAAATATAGAAAAGGTAGTAAAACTTTATGTGCTTTCTATTTTAAAGAAAGTGTATTAGGTTTTATGATTATTTTTGGCAAGGAAGAAAGAAATAAAGTAGAAGAAATAAGAAATAATATTTCTATAGAAGTAATGAATATTTACGATGAAGCAGAAACATTTCATGATGGAAAATGGGTAATGTTTAATTTAGAAAATGATTCAATTTTTGAAGACTTAATTAAATTACTTCAAATTAAAAGAAGACCAAATAGAAGATAATAATTTTATCTACGAAGAGTAGGGTGCAATACTATTTATTAAATGTATAATATAAATAAGTATGGAGGGATAGTATGAATAATTATGTTACTGGAAAATTGATAAAGAAATTAAGAGAAGGTAAAAAGATAACACAATTAGAATTAGCAAATATTCTTAATGTGACTGATAAGGCAATAAGTAAATGGGAAACAGGTAATGGTTTACCAGATATAACTTTAATTGAGCCACTTGCGACTGCATTAGGTGTTTCGGTAATAGAACTTATGAAAGGTGAGAATATTACTAACAATAACATCGCAAGCAATATGCTAAACTCTAAATTTTATGTTTGTCCTATATGTGGAAATGTTATTCATACAATAGGTGAAAATGTAGTATCCTGTTGCGGCATAGTACTTCCAATTTTAGAAGCTGAAATTGAAGATAAGGAACATAGAATTAATTGCGAATTAGTGGAAAATGAGTACTATATAACACTTGATCATTCTATGACAAAACAACATTACATATCTTTTATTGCGTATATTACTAATGAAAAATGTGAATTTGTTAAATTATATCCAGAACAAAGTATCGAAGTAAGATTTTTGAAAAAAGGAAGAGGAATAATTTATGTTTATTGCAATAAAGATGGTTTATATAGGAAAAATATATAATAGAAATTCAAATATTGAACTTTCTATTTTTTTTATAAAAAATGTAAAATAAACTTGACAAAATATTTCTATGGTACTATACTATGAATGTAAAGTTAATTTTACAAAGGAGTGATACTATCAAAAACAATGTCGAAAATTTCAGAAAAGAATTGGGTATTAGTCAAGAAGAACTTGCTAGGATGTGTGAAGTATCTAGACAAACAATATCATCATTAGAAAATTATAGATATGCACCAAGTATATTTTTAGCTTTCAAGATTAGTAAAATATTTAATAAAAAAATAGAAGAAATATTCATTTATGAGGAGGAAAAAAAATGAAAAAAATTAAATGTAGAATAATATTAAGTTTAGCAGCGTTAGTATTAAGTATAGCTGGATTAGTAGTTGCAGTTATATATGATAATAGTTTTGGAATTGGATTTTGTTCAAGTATAATTGGATCAAATATAGTAATGTTATATAGATTATCAAAAATATCAAAAGATGCAAATAAAGCTAAAGAATATGAGATATTAGAGAAAGATGAAAGATTAAAATCAATTGCTAATGAAGCAAAAGCATTTACTCTTAATTGCTTATTAATAATACTATTATCTATAGGATTAGTAGGTTATTTTATAAAAAATGATCTAGTATTAATGATACCAACTTACACTGCCCTAGTAGGAGTGATTATTTACTTAATTACTACAGCAATTTTAAATAAAACAAAATAACATTATGAGAAATGATTTACTATTAAATATAAATAGAATTCATACTACAACAATGGGTGTCGATAGAATTAAAAAAAATTTAAACTTAGAAATGTCTGATGTAGTGGAATATTGTAAAAGTATAATTTTAAATAAAAATTGTAATATTTATAAAGAAGGTAAAAACTGGTATTGTAAAATAGATAATATAGTATTAACTATTAATTCATATAGTTATACTATTATTACAGCACATATAATAAAAAGATAGATTAATACAAAAATCTATCTTTTTTGTTGTATAATATATTTAATAAATATTGATTTGAAAGTGAGTATATTTATGAAGTGTATTGAATGTTATAGTGATGATAATACTAAAAAACCTAGACTTGGTGATTTAGATTGCTTAATTAATCATGAACAATATATATGTAGTAAATGTGGCAGATATATTTGTATAGATGAACATAAAACAAGGAAATTAAGAAGATGGAATTTTCCTTTTAAAACATTTGGAGTTGCTAAATTATATTTAAGAACGGCTGATTACATTAATAAAAAATGTTGTGGTGTATATGAAATAATTAGTAAAACGGGTAGAAAATCTTACAAGATATTTGTTGATGATAATCAAATGTTAAATTATTTAAATAATAATAAAGATAAAAAATGTACTAATAATAAAGCATTATTTAAAGAAGAAAAATATATAGAATATCCAAATACAGAAGTAAGAAAGCTTACTAAAGAAGAAGCTCATATATATTGGAATAAAAAGAATTAAGGAGATATTATGAATTTAGAAGAAATACAAAGATTTATTGATAAACAAAATGTTAGCTTTATATGTTCAATAGATAATGAAAATTATCCTAATATGAAGGCTATGCTTAAACCTCGAAAGAGAAATGGTTTAAAAGAATTTTATTTTTCTACTAATACTTCATCTATGAGAGTAAAACAATATTTAAATAATCCTAATGCTAGTATATACTTTTATCATAAAGGATTAATTAAATATATAGGAGTTATGCTAAAAGGGAAAATGGAAGTATTAACTGATCAAGAAACAAAAAATATGATATGGAAAAAGGGTGATACCATTTATTATAAAAAAGGTGTTACAGATCCAGATTATTGTGTTTTAAAATTTACAGCTATTAATGGGAGATATTACTGTAATTTAAAAACTGAGGATTTTAATATAGATTAAGGAGTGATTAAATGAAAACTATATGTGGAGCAGATTGTTGCTTAGAATGTCCTAAAAAAGATAAAGAATGTGCAGGGTGTATAGAAACAAATGGACATCCATGTGGTGGAAATTGTATTGCGGCTAATTGTATAAAAAATGGTGGATTTGAAAAAATTATTTCATGTAAAAATAAAATAATTAAAGAAGTAAATTCATTAAATATAGATAAACTTCAAATAGATGATTTAAATTTATTAAATGGTTCTTATATTAATATGGAATATACTTTACCTAATAAAAAACATATTAAATTACTTGAAGATAATGATATATATTGGGCTAATCAAGTAGAAATAGATAATGATAATTGCTATGGAATTGCTTCAGATAATAACTATTTATTAATATGTAAATATGGGTGTAATGGAAGTAATCCAGAAATAATTGTTTATAAAAAGATTTAATGGAGGAAAAAATGGCTACTACAAAAGACTATAGAGATTATATATTAGAAGAATTAAGCTTATTAGATTCAATTTATTGTAGATCAATGATGGGTGAATATTTATTATATTATGATGGTACATTATTTGGTGGTATATATGACAGCAGATTACTTGTTAAAATAGTTGATACTAATGAAAAATATAATATGGAAAAAGCTATACCTTATCCAGTAGCAAAACTTATGTATCATATTAGTAATATTGAAGATAAAGAATATATTAGAGATGTAGTATTAGATACAGTAGAAGGATTAAAAAAATAGGTGTTTTATGTCAAAAATTTCAAATGTAATAACAATGCTAGAACTATTAAATGATAATAGGAAATATACTATTGATGAATTATCTAAAATATTAGAAGTTACACCCCGTATGGTAAGAATATATAAAGAAGAATTAGATAAAGCTGGAATTTATATTGATACTATTAGAGGACCATATGGTGGTTATGTACTAAATCAATCTATAAGAATACCTAAAAGAAAATTTAGCAAAGAAGATTATGAATTGTTAAATAATATCGATATTAAAGATGAAAAATTAGAAATATTAAAAGATAAAATTAGAGGAATATATCAAGGTAGTAAACAAGAGAGTAATGAACTTAATGAAGAAATATTACCAAAGTATAATCTATTAACTAAAGCTATAAAAGAAAAAAAGAAAGTTAAAATATTATACTTTTCATTTAATAAAGGTGAAACCGAAAGAATAATATATCCTTATGATATGTTTTTATATAATAATGGTTGGGGATGTGCAGCATATTGTACATTAAGAAAAGATATGCGACATTTTGAATTAAGTAGAATAATAAAATGTGAATTATTAAATGAATCTTATGAATAAGACAATATATTACCTCTTTAAGTATTAAAATGTACTTAGGGAGGTTTTTTATGGAAGAAAATTTTAAAATGCTATTAGATAGAGTAATTGATACTTTAAATATAACAGATTTAACACGAATAAAAGACCAATTAAACAGTATTAAAGGTAATACAATTTTTATTGGAGCCGGCGGTTCTAGTGTTGTAGCTGAATTTGCAAAAAAAGTATTAGATACTAAAGGAATAAATACATTTATGAGTGCTAGAGATTTAAACTATCAAAATATCAATTTATATGACAATATTATGGTTTTTAGTTATAGTGGTAAAGGCTATGTATTGGAAAATTCTTTACATAGAAATAAGAATGTTTATTTATTAACTAATGGAAATGAAAAATATAATGGGATAGAAATAATAAAATATGATTCTAGTATTGAAAAAGAAAATAGCTTTATTTCGCTAGCGTCCACATTAATGCCTATATCAATTATATATTACTATTATGATTCTATAAATTATTTGAAGACTATTCAAGAAATATTTAGAAGAGTAAAAGATGATATCGAAAATAGTAAATTCAATATTAAGAAAAATGATATATATGAAATTATAGGTGGTTTGGAGTATTCTAGCTCAATAAAATACTTAGAAACTACGATGATAGAATCAGGTATTAGCATACCTGTTATCCATGATAAATATGATTACTGTCATGGAAGGAGTACAACTTCATATAAGAATAATAATAGTTTAATTTATTTTAATAATGAAAAAGAATTAGATGTATTAATGCTTGAAGAATTTAAAAAGTATTATATGGAAATAATTAAGATTAAAAAATATTCTAATGATTATATAACTAATGATTATTACGGTATAATAAATTCTATGTTTTTAACAAAGCAAATAGCAAAAAGTAAAAATAAAGATTTATCTAAAGTCGAGCATAGTCCATTAGTATATAGATTATATAAATATAGAGGTGAAATGTAATAAAAGAAATAGTATTTGTAACACACAATAAAGGAAAAGTAGCATCAGCTCAAAAACAATTTGATAAAATTAAATTTAAAACATATGATTATGAACTTACAGAACCAAGAAGTGATGATATTAAAGAAATTGCTTGTTCAAAAGTATTAGAAGCATATCAAATAGTAAAAACTCCTTGTATTGCTTTAGATTCAGGTTTTTATATTGAAGAATTAAATGATTTTCCAAGAGCATTTGTAAATTTTACTTTAGATACGATAGGTATTGATGGTATATTGAAATTAATGAAAGATGTAGAAAATAGAAACTGTATGTTTAAAGAATGTCTTGCATATTATGATGGTATTGAGATTAAATGTTTTTATGGAGAAAGTAGAGGTAAACTTTCTTGTGAGGTAAAAGGTAATGACAAAAAAGAAAAATGGTCAGATTTATGGTATATATTTAAACCAAATGGATTTGATAAAACATTAGCTGAAATGACAGTAGAAGAACGTGAAACAAGAAGGATGATTGATAAATCTACAAATTCTTTTACTGAATTTGCAGATTGGTACATAAATTCTATAAATAGCGATAAAATTAAGAAATTGACAAAAAAATAAAATGAGTTATAATATATGCAATTTTCAAAGGGGGAAAAGAATATGAATAAAAAAGATTTGAAAAAATTAATAGACAATCATTTTGAAAAAGTAGAAGAATCAGAAAAAACTGCAGATGAAGAAGAAAAAGAATATTATCAAAAAATGATTGAAAGATTAAATGGAAATAAAGAAAAATATTTATCAATTGCCACAGATGATAAATATATAAAATGGTTAGAAAATTATACTTTATTTAAACCATGTTTTAATAATCAAGATGCAAGTTATTATCCAGAAAATTATGATGCTGAAGATTTAGAAAATATTAAAAATTTATCTATATTATTTAATGTAGCAAATAATTATAAAGAAAAATATCGCCTTGATGCATATAAAGATTATGTTTCAATTAAATATAATGGTATAGGTTATGATTTAGAAATGATTAGAAAACCAGAATTAATATGTTATTGTAAAAGAACTGAACCAACTGAAGATAGTATAGATTACAATGATATAATTAATAATAAAAAGAATGAGATTGCTTTAGAAGAAATTAACAAAAAAATATGTCAATTTATTATTTTAAGAAATGAATTAGTAGAACTTGGTGTTAGTTCAAAGCAATTATCAGATATCGCTAAAGAAGACCCAAAACAATATAATTATAAAAGAAAATAGATTTAATAATCTATTTTTTTATGTTATAATTGATGCAAGTTAAATATAATAGAAAGATTAATAGATTGCCACGATAAGTAGCATAAATGTATATACATATTGCTTTTAAAATCATAATTATTAATGTAATATTAGTGACAAGAAAGAAGGAATAATATGACATTTAGTGAAAAATTAAAAGATATTAGAAAAAGATTTGGACTATCTCAAGAAGATTTGGCAGAAATTATGAATGTATCTAGACAAGCAATTAAAAAGTGGGAGACAGAAGGTGGATTACCAGATATTACTAATTTACAAGAATTATCAAAAATATTTGGTGTAACAATTGATTATTTATTAGATAATAATAGTCAATTACCATTGTTAGTAATGAAAAAAGAATTAGATAAGAAAAAGTATGATAATAAAGTAAAAGGGTATAATGAAGCTTTAAAAGAATATTTTCCTAATCCATGGATAATATATGCTTTATCGAATGGAAAAAAATTGAATAAATTAGAAACACTATTTGATTTTTTTACAGGCGGTGATTATTACTTAATAAAGAATGTTAGTGATTTATCACCATATTATTTAGCAATTAAAGATGATTTGAAATTGCTTATAAATATAACTGATTGGATTCTTGAGGTAAAAGAATTACCCTCTGATACAAAAATCAAGAGATTTACAGTTGGAGAAAACAAGTTTATTAATGTATGTAAATTAGATATAAATAAAGAATAGTATTAGAAATAATCTATTTTTTTTATGTTATAATATAATAAAGAATGGAGAATAGATATGGCGTTTGATTATAAAAAAGAATATAAAGAATTTTATATGCCAAAAAATAAACCTAGTATAGTAAAAGTTCCTAAAATGAATTATATTGCTGTAAGAGGTAAAGGCAATCCTAATGATGAAGATGGCGATTATAAAAATTCAATAGGATTATTATATGCAATTGCTTTTACAATTAAAATGAGTTATAAGGGTGATCATAAAATAGATGGTTATTTTCAATATGTTGTTCCACCATTAGAAGGATTTTGGTGGCAAGATGGTATTGATGGAATGGATTATGATAAGAAAGATAAATTTAGCTTCTATTCAATAATTAGATTACCAGATTTTGTGACTAAAGAAGAATTTGATTGGGCTATAAATGAAGCAACAAAAAAGAAAAAACAAGATTTTAGTAAAGTAGAATATTTAACATATGATGAAGGATTATGTGTTCAATGCATGCATTTAGGACCATTTGATAACGAGCCAGCAACAGTAGAATTAATGCATCAATATATGGAAGATAATGGATATGAATTAGATATAACTGATAAAAGATATCATCATGAAATATATTTAAGTGATCCTAGAAAATGTAAAGAAGATAATTTAAAAACAGTTATTAGACATCCAATAAAAAAGAAATAGGTATAATTATGGAAAATAAATTAAATATATTAATTAATTCTGATGATAAATCAGCATACTCTGAATTATTAGAATTAGAAACAATATGTACTGAATCAAATGAATTATATAATTATTTTGATACATTATTAGGATTATTAAGAAAAGATAATCTGTTTTTAAGAGTTCGTGGTTTTAGATTAATCTGCTCTTTAGCAAAGTGGGATAAAGATAATAAAATTAATGATAATATTGATTATATATTAGATACATTAAATGATGATAATGGTGTATGTATAAGACAATGTTTATTAAGATTGAATTTAATACTATTATATAAACCTGAATTATCTAATAAGATAGAAAATAAGTTAAATAATATGGATTTATCTATATATAAAGAAAGCATGAGCAGTCTAATAAAAAGAGATATTAAAAAGATAATAGAAAGTATATGATGAAATGAAAAAATTATTAGTTTATACAAGTAAAACAGGTACAACAAAAAAATGTACAAATATGATAAAAGATTCTATAAATAATTTAACAATTATAGATTTAGATAAACAAAATATTAATATTGATGATTATGATATTATTCTAATAGGTAGTCCTATTAGAATGGGAATGATTAGTAAAAAAATAAAGAAATTTATTAATAATAATTATAATATTCTTTTAACTAAAAAAATAGCTTTCTTTATTTGCTGTGGATTTGATGAAAATATGGAAACCTATTATTCACAAAATATTCCCAAAGATTTATTAGCTATATCTTTTGCTCATACTAGTTTCGGCGGAGAAATGGAAATAGAAAAGCAAAAGGGATTTGATAAATTTATTGCCAATATGGTTAGTAAAAAAGATGATAGAAAACCTAGTTTAAATAATTCTAATATAGATAGCTTTATTACTAAAATAAAAGAAATAGATAAATAATTATAATAAAAAATGTCTATGTCAAAAACATTTGATAGACAAAAATAGCTCTTTATAATAAATTGTTAGTGGAGGTGCAAAATGGATATAGGAAGTAGAATAAAAACATATAGGGATAATATAAAAATTTCTCAAGAAGAATTAGCAGAACGCGTTTTTGTTTCGAGACAAACTATTTCTAATTGGGAAACAAATAAGAATTATCCAGATATAAAAAGTTTATCCTTACTTAGTAATATCTTTAATGTTTCTCTAGATGAATTTATAAAAGGAGATATTGAAAAGATGAAAAAAGAAATCGATGAAAGTGAAATCAAAAAATTTAATTTGATAAGTCTTATTTTTACAGGAGAATTAATTGTAATGATTTTTAGTGCTTACCCATTATTTAAATATTTAGAAATAACAGGAATGATTATATGGGCAGTAATATTTATTATTACTTTTGCAACTTCACTTTATATAGAAAAATATAAAAATGCTAAAAATATTCAAACATATAAAGAAATAGTTGCTTTTGTAAATCAAACTAATCTAACACCAGATGAAAAGAAGGAAGAAAAAGCTAAAAAACCATATCAAAGAATTCTAATAGGAATTTGTTCTGCCTTAATTACTCTTGTAATATTATTAATTATGAAACTAATTTTAGGCTGATTTTAAAAGATAGATAAAATCTATCTTTTTTATTGTATAATTAATATGAAAGTGTGATTATATGTGGTATGAAAATTTATTTACTGAATTAGAAAAATTAAAAGATAATGAACAAAGTATAAAAATGGCTCAATATATGCAAAATAAATTTAATTTTTTAGGTATTCTAAAACCTAAATTAACTGAATTCGTAAAGCCATATTTGAAAGAAAGTAAAAAATATCCTTTAGATTGGAATTTCGTAGATTTATGTTGGAATAAAGATTATAGAGAAGCTCAATATATCTGTATAAGTTATTTAGCTCAAAATACTAAATATTTAAAAAAAGAAGATTTAGACAAAATTAAAAAATTAATTATTACAAAATCATGGTGGGAAACAGCAGATTCTCTAGACGCCTTTGTAGGTAAAATAGTACTTGATAATAAAGAATTAGAAGAAGTAATGATAAAATGGTCTACTGATGATAATATGTGGCTTAGAAGAGTATCTATTGATTTTCAACAAGAATACAAAAATGATACTAACACAGAACTATTTGAAAAAATAATTGTAAATAATTTTGGAACAAGTGAATTTTTTATTAATAAAGCAATAGGTTGGAGTTTAAGAGATTATTCTAAAATTAATTCAACATGGGTAAAAGAATTTATTGATAAATATAATGATAAAATGGATAAATTAAGTATAAAAGAAGCTAGCAAATATTTATGATATAATTAGAAAGAGGTGTATTTATGTATAATATAGATTTTAAAAATATAAGAAAAGGTTATGGATTTGGTTTTACTTTTTTTATAGTAGGATTATTATTCTTTATAATAATGACTTATGTAGTCTTTGGAGGAACAATAAAAAAATTATTTTTAGACTCTAAAACTAAAGCAATTAGTATAGACACTAATGAACATGTTGATAGTGAAGGGGAAACTATGTATTCACCAATATATTATTATAAAGTAGGAAGAGAAAAATATTCTTGTAAAACTTATGGTTCATCAAATAAAAAAGTTTCTAGTAAAGCTAATATGGTTTACTATGATTCTAAAAATCCTAAAAATTGTACTACTGATTATGAAGTAAAACAAAGTTTCTTTATGTATATATTTTGGGCATTCCCATTATTATTTGTTTATGTAGGATTTGATCATATGTTAAAAGTCTTTAAAAGAGTAAAGAATGCTAAATATTTAGCGACTAATGGCCAATTAATTAAAAATCTTCCTTATCAAATGGAGAATACAAATTTAAGTAATAATGGTGGCTCTTTACTTGCAATAGGAGTAGATTATAAGCTTGAAACAGGTTCAATAATACATTTAGTAGGAGAACCAAGATTTGATAGAAAACAAACAGATGAAGATGGATTAGTTGATTTATTAATTGATCCAAAAAATCCTAATAATTATTATATTGATTTTAATATTGAAAGAAAACACTAAAGCTTAATAGGCTTTTTTTCTTTTACATAATATTATGATATAATATATATAGTTTGGAGGATTTATGAGTAAAATAAGTAAAATAATATTTTTAATAATAATATTGCTAGGAATAGTAATGATATTAACAATAAATTCTAATAAAATAACTAAAAGATATAAAAACATTGAAAAAATAGTTGAAAACATTAATAATAGTACTGATTTAAAAATGGTTTATATCGCATCTAATAATTGTGATGAATGTAAATTACAATCATATCAATTGAAAATGCTTATAAAAGAATATAATATTGAATATTATTATATAGATTTAAATAAAATATCAGAAGCAAGAAGCAAAAATATATATGAGAAATTAGATTTAGAAGTAGTAACTAAATCACCTACAATCGCAATATATAAAGATAGTAAATTAGTAGACTCTTTAATAGGGTTAACTGGTACAAATAAACTATATAAATTACTAGAAAATAATAATATTATAGTAAATAAAAAATTACCCATTAATTATTTAAATTTATCTTCATATGTAGATATATTAAACAATGAAAAAGTTATAATAGGTATGGGTAATTATACTAGTAGTTATAGTAACTCTTTTGAAGAAATTTTATTTGAAATAAATGATGAATATGATATAGATATTAATTTTATCTATTTAAATGATCTATCAGAATCTGAAGGTAATTTATTTGAATCAAAAATAAACAACTTTGATGAAATGAATTTGAAAGTACCTTCATTAATAATAGTTGAGAATAATGAAATAACAGATAAAATTATTGGTCTATCTTCAAAAGAAGAATATGTTGAATTTTTGAAGAATAATGGTATAATTTAGTTAGAGGTGTGAAATGGAAAGTTTAGTTTATAATAAATTAAAAGAATTCAAAAGCAAATATCCTTTTACAATAGCGTGGAGATTAAAAAAACATGCTAAAATAATTGATCTACATTTAAATCCAGATGAAGAAGTTAAATATGCATTTGCAGCCCAAAAAAATGATAATCCATTTGATATAGTAACAACTTATGCAGTTGTTATGACTGATAAAAGATTAATTATTAGTTCAAAAAGATTATTATTTGGATATTTTTTCACTGCAATTACTCCAGATATGTTTAATGACTTAAATGTTAAAATGGGAATATTATGGGGAAAAATATATATAGATTCAATAAAAGAAGTAGTAAAATTATCTAATATACAAAGAGATGCATTACCAGAAATAGAAACTTCTATAACTCAATTTATGATGGAAGAAAAAAAGAAATATCCAAATCCAATAAGTAAGGTGTAATTTTATTACATCTTTTTTCTTGAATAAATTAGTAATATAAGATATACTTAATATATATACTAGGAGGCACAAAATGAAAAAAATATTTGGATTATCTGTATTGATATTTATTATTTATTTTGTAATTGAAATAGTATTTATCTATTTAGGTAATGGTCATACAGTAGAATATCAAGTAAAAGATAATGATAAAAAATTTACAGTAAATGAAGTATTTAAATCAAATGCAAAAAAAGATGCTAATAGTTATTCAATTAGTATAAAAAATGATACAGTACAGTTTTCATTACTAACATATCAAAATTTCAAAAGAAGTAGTGAAATAGTTAAAAAAATTAAATATTTTGAGGATAATACTTATAAATGTATTTTTATAAAATATCGTGATAATAAAGTCCTTAATGATGTATTATGTAATGATGGAACATATAATATTCCTTATCACAATATAACTAATCCAAGTGAAGAATTAAAGAAATTTGTTGAATCATTAAAAGAATATGGTTATGATGAAACAAAATGGATTGATAATACATCTGTTAATAAAGAAAAATATAATGCAATACTATATATTGATAATTTAATTAAAAGTCATTTTGTCGGTCTAGTAAATGATTCAAATTTATTTAGAATTAATAATATTGACTATGTGGCTAATACACTATTATTTGAAGGAGATACAATAAAGGGTGTTGGATTTACTAAAGATAAATATATTACATTAGATTATACAAGTGCTCCAATAACATATAATGTATATTCATTTACTTCTTCAAAGAATTTTAAAATATCAGCACAACAAGATTTAAAGAATGCAAAAGTATTAGGATATTATGATGATTCAATATTTATTTATGATGAAGCAACAGGTAAAGAATATGAAATAGATGGTGAAAAATTAACTCTTCAAGAAGTAGGAGACAATCAAAAAACTATTAAATACTATAGTGATGGTTGGAAATACTCAAATATTAATGATATTAACATTAATAATTTAAATTTTGGTAATGAATATGTTGATGATTATAATAATCCTAATTTCATTAAAACAATTAAAAGAGGTCATGAGTCAGGATATTATTATTATATAAATAATGTTAATGGTAGATATAATGTATATAAAAGTAATATAAATAATCTTAATAATATTACATATATATTATCTACTACAGATATTAATTCAATAAGATTTATTGGTAATTATGTTTATTACTTAGATGGTGATTATATTAGATATTATAGTGATTCATGTGGGAATAGAACTTTGTTCTATAAAGCTGGATTACATAAAGATTATAGATATAATATATTTATAGATAAAAACAAAGAAGTTTAACACTTCTTTTTTTATATATAAAAGTAATATTATTGAAAAATATAGATAAAATCATTAAAATTGTTAAGTAATAGAAAAAATGTGTAAAGTATGTTATAATTAATAAAGATTATTTGTTTGGAGGAGTAATATGAAAGTATTAATGACAGGAGATAGACCAACAGGGAAATTACATTTAGGACATTATTTTGGATCATTACAAAATAGAGTTGCTATGCAAAAAGATTATGAAACTTATATTTTAATTGCGGATGCACAAGCGTTAACTGATAATTTTAATAATCCAGAAAAAGTAAGACAAAATGTTAGAGAATTAGCAATAGATTATTTATCATGTGGAATAGATCCAAAATATTCTCATATTTATATCCAATCTATGGTAAAAGAAACACCAGAATTAACACTATATTTTTCTAATTTAGTTACAGTCGCAAGATTATTTAGAAATCCAACTACTAAATTTGAAGCAAATCAAAAAGAGAATGTTTTTGGACATCAATCTGAAGGTATTACATATGGCTTTTTAGGATATCCAGTTAATCAAGCTGCTGATATTGCTGTATTAGATGGTGATATTGTTCCAGTAGGTGATGATCAATTACCACATGTGGAACAAGCAAGAGAAATAATAAGAAAATTTAATAATATATATGGTGAAACATTTAAAGAGCCACAAGCAATTTTATCTAAAACTCCTCGTATTAAGGGATTAGATGGAAATGATAAAATGGGTAAAAGTTTAGGGAACGCTATTTATTTATCTGATAGTGCTGAAGAAATATCAAAAAAAGTAATGGGTGCTATAACAGATCCAAATAAAATTAAAAAAGATGATAAAGCAAATCCTAATGTATGTATGGTATATTATTATCATAAATTAATGAATAGTAAAAATTTAGATACAATATGTAGTGAATGCAAAAGTGGTTGTCGTGGCTGCGTAGCTTGTAAAAAAGAATTAATAGAAGAAATTATGAATTTCTTAAAACCAATTCAAGATAAAAGGAAATATTATGAAGAACATTTAGACGAAGTAGATAATATTTTAAAAGAAGGTACAAAATGTGCTCAAAAACAAGCAGAAACAGTTATGAAACGCGTAAGAAAAAATATGAAAATAGATTATTTTAAAGAAGATTAGTTTTAATCTTCTTTTTTTAAGGATTTACTTAAATAATATTGTATATATAATTATGGAAATAAAAAATATATTAAAAGAAATAGATCAAAATATAATTTTAGATTTAGAACAACAACAAGTAGTTATTGATAATAGTAAGAATCTAATAGTTATTGCGGGTGCAGGAAGTGGTAAAACTACTACAATAATGGCAAAAGTAAAATATTTAGTAAAGTATAAGCACATAAATCCAAATGAAATCTTAATAATATCTTTTACTAATAAAACAATAGATGATTTAAAAGATAATATTAATAATAAATTGGGTATTGATGCTCACATTTATACCTTTCATAAATTAGCATATGAATTATTAAAAGAAAATGATATGCGCTATAAAATAAATAACGATAGTAATAAATTATTAGAACATTTGATTAAAAAAAATAGTAATACTAAAACAATACAAAAACACTTGAAGAAAGATAAAATATATAAAAAAATAATTAAGAATTCATTAAATGAAAATAAAGTATTTATTGATTTTACAGTTAATAATATTAGAACACTACAAATTAATAGTAATAATAAGCCTGTAATTAAAAATAAATATATAGAAAAATATTACGAGTATATAAATAATATTTTATCTGAGTATAATGAAATAATCAAAGATAGTTATGAATTAGATTTTGAATCATTAATTACAAAAGCATCTAAAATAGATAGTATAAAAAATAGGTATAAATATATAATTGTTGATGAATATCAAGATATTTCAAAGAATAGATATATTTTACTACAAAAGCTAATTAAAATAACTAATGCTTATACAATAGTTGTTGGTGATGATTTTCAAGCTATATATGCTTTTGCTGGCTCAAATATAAATTTATTTTTAAATTATGAAAATGACATGAATGCTAAAAAACTATTTATTAGTAGAACTTATAGAAATAGCCAAGAATTAATTAACATTACTGGTAATTTTATTATGAGTTCTGATAAACAAATAAAAAAACAATTAGTATCATCAAAAAGGTTAGATAACCCATTAGAAATATATGGATATACTAATAATTTTACTTTTCAATTTGAAAAAATAATTAATGAAATAAGTAAAACCAGTAATGAAATACTTGTTTTAGGAAGATATAAAGATGATATATTAAAAATAAAAAGTAATATGTTTAATATTAAAGATAATAATATAATTTATAAAAAAAATAAAAATATAATAATAAAATTTATGACTATTCATTCAGCAAAAGGATTAGGATTTGAAAATGTAATATTGATAAATTTTGAAAATGATATTAAAGGATTTCCAAGTAAAATAAAAGAAACAAACATAAGAAGAGAATTATTTAATATGAAGACTGATATATTAGAAGAAAGAAGACTATTCTATGTTGCTTTAACAAGAACAAAAAATAAGGTATATATTTTAACTAAAATAAAAAAAGAATCTATTTTTATGAAAGATATATTTAAATATAATAATGTAAAAATAAACTATAAATATAAACCATGATCTAAGCATAATATTAATAGGGGTTAATATATGAAGAATGTTATTAATTATTTTTATAATATTGATATAAAAGATATATATCAAAATAAAGAAGAATACTATTTTAAATATAATAATGATAATTATACTTTTCAAGAATATAAAAGAACTAATGAAGAATTATATGAATTATATAATTTAGAATATTATCTATATAGTATAGGTATTTATCTTCATGAAATAATATTAAATAATACAAATCAGATATTAACAAACTATAATGACAAAAATTATATACTAATGAAAATAATAGTTAATGATGATGATAAAATAAATGTTAATCATGTAAAAAAAATATCCAATATAATTATTCCAAATAATTATAAAAGTCTATTAAGAAATAATTGGTTAAATATGTGGTCAAATAAAATTGACTATATCGAAAATGTTATAGATTCAAATAAAAATAAATATAAAGAATTTGGTAGTAATATTGATTATTTTATAGGATTAACTGAAAATGCTATTCAATTATTAGGGAATGTTAATAATGATAAGATGTACTTATCACATCAAAGAATTAATATTAATATGAAGGTAAAAGATTTATATAATCATTTAAATATCATAATAGATAATAGATGTAGAGATATATGCGAATTATATAAAGATAAATTAATAAAAGAAAAAGAAATAGAAAACTTAAATTTATATATAGATGATTTAAATAATTATGAAAAATATTTATTTTTTATTAGATTTTTATATATAACTCAATATTTTGATATTTTTGATAAAACTCTACATGACGATTTTAATAGTGAAGAATTCTATAATATTATTAATAGTATAGAAAAATATGAAGAATTCATTAAAGAATTATATGTATATTTAAATAGTAATAATATTCTACCCGAAATTGAATGGATAAAAAAACAAGCATATAAGCTTGTTTAAAAAATATCATTATAATCTTGAGATGATTCACTTAAATTTACTACACCAAGTACTTCATCAATTTCTTCTTTAATTGCGGCTTCAATACCATCTTTTAAAGTAAGATCTAGCATTTGACAGTTAGCACAAGCTCCCATCATTTTTATATAGACAATATTATCTTCATATTTAACAAATTCAATATTACCACCATCATTTACTAAAAATGGTCTTAAATGATTTATAATATCTATGATTTTTTGTTCTGTTTCGTTCTTTTTCATTTTTCTCACCAAAGATATTATATATGAAAAGCTAAATTATGTAAACACTTTAAATTATAGACAAATTATGATATAATACATGCGGTAGGTGATATTATGACACCATATGAAAAAGGTAAAATAGCAAAAGGAACAATCACTGGTATAGAAAATTATGGTGCATTTGTTTCGCTAGATGAGTATTATACAGGATTAATTCATATATCTGAAATATCACATGGTTTTGTAAAAGATATAAATGATTTTTTAAAAATAGGTGAAACTATATATGTCGAAGTATTAGATATTGATGAAGAAACATTACAATTAAAATTAAGTATAAAGAATATTCATTATAGAAAAAAACAGTACATAACAAAGAGAAAAATTAAAGAGACAAGTCTTGGATTTAAGACGCTTTCTTATAGGTTACCTATGTGGATAGAAGAAAGTTTAAAAAAACAAAAAAATGTATAAAATATTGTTGACAAAATAATACAATAATGATAATATTAACTATGTCAACTGATTTTATGGGCGATTAGCTCAGTTGGTTAGAGCACCTGCCTTACAAGCAGGGGGTCATAGGTTCGAGTCCTATATCGCCCACCATATGCCGGAATAGCTCAATTGGTAGAGCAACTGACTTGTAATCAGTAGGTTGTGGGTTCAAGTCCTATTTCCGGCACCA